>JBJTWL010000170.1:0-14530 GCA_046081745.1 Flavobacteriales bacterium
GATGAATCCATTCCCAAAAATTTTAAATCTGGCGAAGTTCCACCAAAGGGTCCTGCACCCCCTATTGGATTACATTTAAAAAATGAACCATTATGGTCGAAATAATGGTCGGTGTTAAATCGATCATCAACGCTTTCAGCACTAGAATACAAGCCCCGGAGTGTACCGTTAATGTATACATTAGCGAAATTCGATTTTGGACAGTCCATATAATTCTCTAGGATAGCATAGGAAAGCACTTCTCTAATCATGGATGGATCGGAATATAGATTTTGGAGCTTTAACGACGTATATCCTTGATAATCTTGATTGCTATGTACCCAATCCAAGTTGATGTGTAAAGGATTTTTATTGTTATTCGGATTGTAGGAACTATTTCCTTTATATTTTACACCAACAGAATCGAATAGAATACCGTTAATCCGAACAGAATCCGCGAGCAAGTAATCCTCGGTGGTCTGGGCAAGGTTATCTAACAGTGCATCCCAATTGGCTTGTGCAAAAAAAACCTCTACGGTTTGTACCGTATTTTTGTCGTATAAGTTTTGAGCGACAAACAGGTGAGTTAGCACACAAACCAGTATTAACTTTACGTATTTCATGGGGTGATTTTAAAGGTTAGTCGACTAATAATCCATTTAATTGCGCCAAAATTAATATTAAATTTACATTAAATTACGGGAATCTTAACACAGCAATCCAAGATTGGATGTTGATAAGAAAGATGGCATACTCCTTGAGACAACCAATTGCTTTATAATTTTGACCCAAAAAACAGGTTATGAATTTGAAATTTACGTTTCTACTTTTTTCAATCCTTTTCGGATTGTTTGCATGTTCTCAACAATCAGACTCTAAACTAACCCCAGAAGTACCCAAACCGACTACTCAGATAACATTTAAGTTGACTGATTTCTTAGAAACTAATACTGATTTAGATCGTGCCGTTAATGAGGTTATCAAGCAGATGGATGATACCGCAATTATTGCACAGCTTATCATGCCGGCAGTTGGTAAATATGGTCAAACTCAAGCCACGATTGAAGATCATATAAAGCATCGAATCATTGGGGGAGTTTTAATGTTAAATGGCACGAAAAGTGAATTCACCTCCATGATCACATCCTTTGAAAAAACGAATAAAGCCCTCGGTAATTTACCATTTTTGTATAGCGCAGATGCAGAGCCAAGTTTAGTGAATCGTAAAATAAACGGATCTACTGCGGTTAAAAAAGCAGCTGAAATAAATTCCTTGGAAGAAGTAATTCAAGTGGCTCAACAAATTTCAACTGATTTAAATGATATCGGTATCAATTATAATTTTGCCCCAGTGGTTGATGTCGCAGGCAATGCTACGGTTGGTTACCGAGGATTTGGATCAAAACCTGAGCACCTTATTCCTTGGTCGAACTCGTTCATACAAGAAACGCAAAAAAAGAACATCATAGCCACGGCAAAGCACTTTCCAGGCCACGGTTTAGTTAGCGGAGACACCCACTCCTCCTTACAAACGATTGATGGTGAATTAAAGGAAATCAGTAACTATCCAGAACTTATAAAACAAGGGGTGCTTTCCATCATGGTCGCCCACATTGCGGTAATAAACAACAAGAAATATCAAACAAATGGACTACCCTCTACCTGCTCAAAATCTATTGTTACGGATTTATTGAAAAACGAACTCAATTTCAAAGGTCTTATTGTAACAGATGCTATGAATATGGGGGGCGTGGTCAATGTGCCGCAGAGCGCAAGCAAAGCCGTTGAAGCGGGTTGTCACATTATTTTAATGCCGGTGGATGCATCAAAAACACATCAAGAATTACTTGCACGTTATAAAAAAGATAAGGAATTTAAAGCGCAGGTATTCGAAGCCGCAAAACATGTCATTCGAATGAAAATCTGTCTTGGATTATTAAACTAATTCAAGTAGATATCAAGCAAGCCTTCAGGGGTTGTAATTGTTAGCGTTTTATCCGTTCGATTAATGGTCTTATTCAAGTCTAGATTCAATGGAATCAAAATCTCCTGTCCATCACAATCAATTTGAAGCAAGGGATTTGAGGGGTGGTCAATAACTCCAACTACGCGGCCGATGTTTCCACGAACGGTATCAAATACCGTAAATCCCTCTACTTCGTGATCATAAAAGCTATGATCATCCAGTTCTTGCAGAACCACTTCTGGAAGAAATACCGCTTTCCTTACCAGTAATCTAGCGTCCACCTCCGATGAAATACCTTCAAACGTTAATACAAGAAAGCCCTTATTCATGGGCTTTACACGAACAACATGGAATGGCGTAGGTATGCCATCCATATTAAAATAGACCACTGATAAATCGCTATAATCATCCGAATTGGTTACGTCCAGAAACAACGAAACTTCACCTTTGAATCCGTGAAGTTTCGCAATATGACCTATTTCAATAAATCCCTCCAATGGGGTTTAATTTATTCTGCTGGTTCGGTAGTATCCTCTGCTGCTGGAGCTTCCTCTGCTGCTGGAGCTTCTTCTGCTGCTAGAGCCTCTTCTGCTGCTGGAGCTTCTTCTGCTACTGGAGCTTCTTCTGCTGCTGGAGCTTCTTCTGCTGCTGGAGCTTCTTCTGCTGCTGGAGCTTCTGCTGCTGCCGGAGCTTCTTCTGCTGCTGGAGCTTCCTCTGCTGCTGGAGCTTCTGCTACTGCTGGAGCTTCTTCTGCTGCTGGAGCTTCTTCTGCTGCTGGAGCTTCTTCTGCTACTGGAGCTTCTTCTGCTACTGGAACTTCTTCTGCTGCTGGAGCCTCTTCTGATGCTGGAGCTTCTTCTGCTACTGGAGCTTCTTCAACTACTTCTTCAACTGGATTCAATTTTGCCTCTAACGCTGCTGCTTTGGCTGCATTCTTTTCCATTTCAGCTTTTAAGCGCTCCGCTTTTTCTTTATCAGAAGCTTTTGATAATCCGTCTTTTTTAGCTTGGATTTTATTCTCCTTTTCAAGTTGCCAAACATTAAATTTCTTTTCAGCTTCTTCTAAGGTAAATGCCCCTTTTTCAACACCTTTTAGCAGGTGACTTTTAAATAAAATTCCTTTGTAGGAAAGAATAGCGCGAGCAGTGTCGCTCATTTCTGCTCCTACTGTCACCCAATGCAAGGTACGCTCGAAATTAATATCTATAATTGCTGGATTAGAAACCGGGTTATATGTTCCTAATTTCTCGATGAATTTACCATCTCTTTTTGCTCTGCTGTCTGCAGCTACAATGTGAAAAAATGCCTTTCCTTTTTTACCGTGTCGCTGTAGACGAATTCTTGTTGCCATATGCGTTTATAAATTGAGGTGCTAAACCTCGGTTAATAAAAAATTAGGGTGCAAAGATACAGGTTAATTTTAGAATCGCAATAGCAATATCAACTTATCTTCCATGTGTATTGCAACATGATGGATCGAGGAGGTTCAATTTTAAGCGGACGAAGAGAATAACTTCGATTTAAGATATTCGAACCCACCAGTGCAAGCTTATGATGTTCGTTCACGCAGTAGGAGATGCGTGCATCAAAGATGATGTTCCCGAATCGATGCGCATTAAAATAATCCATGTATCTAATGTTTTGTTTGTCACCTCCGGAGGCAGCAGTGGTTTCTTCGAAATCTTTAATAATTGCATCCATGTTAACAATCTTGCTGAAATACTTCATGCTCAAACCTACAGAGAACTTAGATTTATAGGTTAATTCAGCGTCAAACTTCACATTATGCAGAAAACGGTATTTGAGAATCTGACTAGCGGAATCCATAGAGGTCGTGTTGTAGCTATAAATACGATTAATATCATCTATTGCATAAACATAGTTCGGATTGAGTGTTTTAGGAACAATGTAATTATAGCCCGTTAAAAAGGATAATTCAAGGTTTTTATTGATGTTACTCTTTCCTGCTAATGATAAATCAATACCCACGACTCGCGATCTGCCCGTATTCAAGAATTTAAATCCAGCAAATGAACCGGGCGCATTAGCGACATCCCAGATTCCAAACATGTACTCAATGGTGTTTTGATATTCTTGCCAGAAGAAAGCCGCATCGAAATAAGCATAAACACCCCCTAATTTCAATCCTTGCTTCACTCCTACTTCCGCGTTCCAACTGCTTTCAGGTAACAACCTTGGATTCGGAAAAACACCAAAATTACCAACACCTGTTTTTATAAAGCGCTCGGTGATCGTTGGAAAACGATATCCTTGTCCAAACGAAGCCCGAAGGTAAGTTTCTTGGTAAAGCTTTAAACTTGCACCGCACCTGAAAATTGGTTTCATGGCCGTAACGGTATCATTCAACTGGAAATATTCAAAACGAGCCCCAGCCGATACGTTTAAGATTTTATTAAAGGACTTCTCCATTTGCGTGTATGCAGATAAATTAAGTAAGCGGTTGTTAGGACTTCCGCTTCCCACATACATATTTGCAAACGAATTAACGTAAGAACTGGTAATACCACCAATAAAATCAAGTCCATTTAATTGCTTGTATGTGCGCTTAAACATATAATCCGCATAGTAAGTGGTCGCCCGATTGTCCTGGTTTGCAGTCATTTGGTTGTCGCTATGCAAAATACGCGTTCTGAGGTAG
Organism: Flavobacteriales bacterium; assembly: GCA_046081745.1. GTDB lineage: Bacteria > Bacteroidota > Bacteroidia > Flavobacteriales_D > Crocinitomicaceae > UBA952. The sequence goes on from JBJTWL010000170.1 coordinate 4,605, forward strand.
TGATTCCCCTGAGTACTGGTTATTATTTGCACAAAAGGGTCTAAATTGAAAATGGTCTGATCCTGTAAAAATACAGCCCCGGGATAGGCACGGTATAAGCCTGATGTATCGTCGAGCCAAGCGAATGACATGTTACCCTGAGCCAACATGAAATTCCCATTCAAGCCATAACTTAATCCGGAAATCTTTGAAGAGCGACGACGAATGTTAAAATTTAACCGAGCCCGTTTCATGGCCATTTGTTGATCGCTAAAATTAGAGATCGTATCGATTACATACTGACCTGGTTTAGGGGCGCCAATGTAACCATGATCATAATTCACATTCCCACCAACAACAACATCCCAGTTGTTATATGCTTTGGCATGAATAAAATTTGCGCCTGAAATTAACGGAAAATCGGACCACCATTGCGCACCAGGAACGGATGGAGCAGAATAAAACCCTGAATAAAAATTAACTTTATTCAAAGGCTTTGATGTTGGATATGCCGTACGAATATGAATAGAACCTGACAGTGCGGAACTTCCTGAAAGCACACTCGCAGCACCTTTGATTATCTCAACTTGACTAATATTTTCCACCGGCACAAACCCCCACTCAGGACGACCTGCATCCCCTGAAAGCATGGGCATGTCATCAACAATAACAGCTACTTTTGCGCCCACGCCAAACGTAAAACCACTCCCCCCTCTAATTTGAGGCTCACCATCCAAAATATTTAATCCCGGAGTTTGATCCAACGCAGTCTCAATACTTCGTGTATTCTTGTTTTCGATCAGTGATGGTTTCATCACAACCATAGTTACGGTTTGTTCCTCTAAGGGTTTGTCGAATTTACCCACAGAAACCGTTACTTGATCCTTTTTAATGCTGTACGGCTTCATGACAACATCCACCTCACGAACCTCATTTGGTGATAAATTTAGCGATAAGGTATCGTTTCGCATACCGGAATATCGAACCACGACCTTCACCGCTCCGGATGGTAGGAATAATTCATAAGCGCCTTTGGCGTCTGTTTGTGCTCCAATAGTTATATCTTTCCGATAAACCAATGTAGCTCCTTCAATGGGTTCATTATTTTCCCCACGAACAATGCCTTTAAGCGTAGATTGGCTATACCCGACAAACGCAAATACAAGCCCCAATAAAATAAAACCGTACCTCAAGTTGACTAATTAACCGAAAACTTCGTAGAGAATATGTTGCCTTTTGCATCTACTAAACGAGCCACATACATACCACCTGAAAGTGTAATAAACGATTTACCTTGAGTGATCCCATTAAACACTTGAGCTCCATTCATGGAGTATACCGAAAGTTCGCCTTGTGTTTGTCCAAACAAACTCAATAAATCATTTGAATAATTCACATGAAAAGACTCCAATAACGATTCATCAATACCAACGCCGCCATTGTAAACGAGTGAGATATCATCGATAAGTATTTCATCGTTTGCTGCACCACCCCCTGGCGTTGAATTAGTTGCAAATGTCACCAACACAAATCCTGGAAGTAATCCAGTATTTGGAGTATACGTAAAGGGTATTGACTTGCGCTCCCAGTTACCACCGGTTGCTGGATAATTTAATTCAGCAGTTGCAATAATGTGCGGTTGCGAATTGGCATCAATTGGATCGTGTACGTCAAAAGCGTCATGCAATATCGCATGAATACGCGCTGTTTGGTTTCCTGCACCTGCTTGCGTGTATTTCACCCAGAATACAATAGAATCCGGAGAATCCACACACGCTTCAGAAAAATTAGCATCTGCGGTAGAAGAATAATTGTAATTTGCCGCGTTAGTTGGCGTTGCGCTTCCCATATTAATTCGACCGCATGTCATGGTTCCATTTGCAACAATTCCAAGCACGCTGGTTGACCATATGCGGGCGCAATACATTCCTGAAGCTCCTGCACGCACATTCGAAGATTGCTCTATTTGCTTGTTGGCGAACCCAGCAAAACTTCCAGATCCTGTCTTAAAACTATTCCAATTTACAGGCTCCTCGGTAGGCGCCCCTACATTTTCCCACTGTTCCAAATTGCTATTCCCAATTTGAGTTTGAGCTGAATAAATAAAAGCTAAGGAAAGGCTAAAGAATAAGATAATTTTTCTCATAGGTTGTTCATTTAATTTTAACAAATATAAAAAGATAGATTAAATGGTAACCATTTTGACCAAACATGGTAAAGTAAGTTTAAATTTGTTCGTATGGAGCGTACTTCCTATCAAGTAATGGAGCATTTTGGGACCTTACAAGGCGAAGGGTACCATACAGGGCGCGCGGCATACTTTATCCGCCTGTCTGGTTGCGATGTGGGTTGCGTGTGGTGTGATGTTAAAGAAAGTTGGGATGTTGATGCAGGAAAGGCCTATTCACTCGACGAAATCAAGGCGCTATGCGATGGGTTCGATTTTATTGTAGTTACAGGGGGAGAACCCGCTATGCATGATTTAACCGCATTAACCGAAATGCTGCACCAAGAAAAAAAATATATTTCCCTTGAAACCTCTGGATGTTACGAATTGATGGGCACCGTGGATTGGTATACCTTTTCGCCTAAAAAATTCAAAAAACCTCATCCAGAAGCGTATTCAAGGGCTCATGAATTGAAAGTTGTAATCTATCATCCTTCAGACCTCGCTTGGGCTGAAGAACATGCCAAGCAAGTCAGTGAATACTGCTTGTTGTACCTTCAACCTGAATGGAGTAAAAAAGACCAACTTCAAGAGCAAATAATTGAATTTATAAGGCGTAACCCTCGCTGGAGGTTATCGTTACAAACGCATAAATACCTAAATATTCCTTGATGAATCGACTACAACGAACAGGACTATTTTTAATTATCGGATTGGTAATTAACAACTTTTCATTTGCTCAATTTAGCAGTAAGAATAAAAAAGCGACTAAACTCTTTAAACAAGCGCAATTGGTTCCAACACAGCAGTTGGATCCTCAAACCCGGATGCCCGATTTCAAGGCTGGACTTATCCTTATTGAGAAAGCACTAAAAAAAGATCCTAATTTCTGGGAGGCCTACGTGCTTCGAGGAGAATACCATATGAATTTGCGGGATAACGTAAGTGCTATTGAGGACTTTGAACTTGCGCTCCGAATTGCCCCCAACCATTCACGGACAGGCATGACATTTTATCGGCTTGCTGATTTATATTTAGACCAAGGAACCTACGATAAAGCACTCATTAACATAAAATTATTCCTGAACCATCCCAATGCCAATGAGGAATACAAAAAATCAGGTTATTCAATTTACGATAATGCCTTGTTTGCGATTGAAGCAATCAAACACCCCAAACCGTTTAACCCGGTTAATGCTGGTCCCGGAATAAACACACGATATGCTGAATATTACCCCACCTTGACGGTAACCAGCAAACAATTGATGTTTACACGTGCATTACCCTTTGGAAGGGACATACAAGAGGATTTTTTCATTTCTCTGAAAACGGATACGCTGTGGGGTGAATCTGTACCAATGCCTGAACATGTTAACACCAGCCATAACGAAGGTGCGCCAACCATCTCCGCGGATGGAAGGAGTTTGATCTTTGTGGCCTGTACGGATGAGACTGGGACGTACGGAGAGCAGCGCAAAGGAAAAGGAAGTTGCGATTTATTCTTCACAAAAAAAATAGGTTCCCGGTGGACCAACCCAACAAATCTTCCGGGAGATGTGAATTCGTATCATTGGGAAACACAGCCTTCATTAGCCGCGGATGGAAAAACGCTATACTTTATTCGTGGGTTACGAGGAAAAGGAGTAGATCAACGGAATAGCGATATATATGTTAGTCATTTAACAGCAGCAGGCAAATGGGGTCCTGCGGAGCGCTTGTCTGATGTAATTAACACCCCTTTCGCAGAGGAATCTGTTTGCATTCACCCGGATGGTAAAACAATCTATTTTGCGTCAAGAGGCCATCCAGGCATGGGAGGTTCAGACATTTATATGAGTCAAATGGATGCGTACGGAATCTGGTCCAAACCTGTAAATTTAGGATACCCCATCAATACTAAGTTTGACGAAAATTCATTAATTGTATCGGCGGACGGAGAAGTAGCGTTTTTCGCATCCGATCGCGAAGGTGGATACGGAGATTTAGACATCTATTATTTTAAACTTCCACGAGAATTCCAAGCGACTACCACCTATTATTTTGACGGCAGTGTGTATGATAAAATCACCAATAATCCAATCGCTGGACATTTCACACTCAAAGACATTGCCTCAGGAGAAACAATGATCATTAGCGATGCGGATGCGGTCACTGGAACATTTACGGTCCCCTTGCCTTCTAATCGACAATATGTGATTGAAGTATCGTTCGAAGGATATGCTATGACTTCATTGGGATTTGATTTAACCTATAATGAAAATCAAACAAGCTACCATTTAGACATCCCGATGAATCCATTAAATAGCAATACCGAAAATGTATTACAGAACATTTACTTTGATCTGAACAGTTCAACATTGCGTCAAGAATCGAACGTAGAACTTAATAATTTAGCAAACTTCCTTAGGAGCAAGCCATCCATTAACATAGAACTGGGTGGCCATACCGATACACGTGGTAATGCGGAGGATAACTTAAAACTATCTACGGATCGAGCAAAAGCGGTATACAATTACCTGATTCAAGTGGAACATATCGATGCAAGCCGATTAAGCTTCATTGGTTACGGAGAAACAAATCCGATTATAAGCGACCAAGAAATCGCCAAACTAGCGACCGATCTTGAACGAGAAAAGGCCCATCAGACTAACCGAAGAACCGTATACAAAATTCTGAATCGATGAGTTTTTTAAGACTAATACGCATATCGAATTTATTCATCATCGCATTTACCATGTACGGAGTTTGGTATACACAAACTCATGATAAAATTCCTTCTATCGAATTTAACCTATTAGTTCTTTTTACGGTACTTGTTGCTGGGGCAGGCAATGCAATTAACGATTATTTCGATGTGAAGTCTGACCGCATCAATAAACCTGAAAAAGTCGTTGTGGAAAAACGTATTAAGCGCCGATGGGCCATTATTATACATTGGGCATTCAACGCAGCAGCCTTGGGCTTATCCATCTTTTTAAGCTGGCGATTAAGCAGTTGGTTTTACATCTTTATTCACTTTTTTTCTACGTCGCTGTTATGGGTATATTCCGTGTACTTGAAACCACAATTGTTTTGGTCTAACTTCAGCATCTCATTCTTGGTAGGCATTGTCCCCTTGATTTCGCTAAAAGCCACGCATGATTTGGGTTATCCACTGCATCATTTGACTCCACTCCTATTAATCGCTTCTTTTGCATTCGTAATTAATTTTTCCAGAGAAATTATAAAGGACATTCAAGACATGGAAGGAGACACGTTGCGCAGTGTTCGATCATTTCCTCTTGTGTACGGCGCGGAAAAGGCTCGTTGGATTGCAACAAGCGTTACGTTGTTGTTAATTCCACTGTATTTAGTCGGATTATATACAAGTGCTTTTCCAAGTGGTTGGGAATTCAATATACTATTTACCAGTGCGCTACTACTCAGCATGTCGATCTTGATACTACAACTATTGAATGCTCGAGAACAATCTATGAATCTACTCCTCAAATTGAGTTTACTCTTGGGTTCCATTTCAATTTATTTCTTGTGAAAATTATTTTAGGATCAAATTCACCTCGGAGAAAAGAGTTGCTTGAGCAACTGGGAATCCCTTTTGAGATTCGAAGTGTTGCCTTTGAAGAAACCATAAACCAAGCATTAACGCATGATGAGATCCCTGTTGATATCGTTAACCAGAAACTTGATAAAATGGTGGATACGCAAGCAGCGGATGAATTACTTATTTGTGCCGACACGTTGGTTTTTCATGAAGGGCAAGCACTCGGAAAGCCAAAATCAAAAGAGGATGCCATTGCCATGCTGCAACAACTGTCTGGAAAAACCCATACGGTTATAACGGCCGTGGGTATATCTTTTCAGGAAAAGCGTATCCTTTTTAAAGAACATACCAACGTTCAATTTGAACATCTCACCGTATACGACATCAACACCTATGTAAATCGATGTAATCCACTGGATAAAGCGGGATCTTATGGGATTCAAGATTGGATTGGACTCATTGGTGTTTCACGGATCGAGGGTTCATACACCAATGTTATGGGTTTACCCACACATCGAATTTACCATGAACTTAAAAAGTTTATCCCGTAAAAAAAGGGACTAAAGCCCCTTTTTAAAATTTCTTTCAGAAATTATTTAATTTGAAATTCGACGCGTCGATTATATGCTAATTTCAATTCTCGATCATTAGGATCGTCATCCTCTGTCATCTCTGCCTCATTTGGTTTAGTAGCGTTTTCTGCAATTGTAATAATTCGATCTTCAGAAATTCCATAAACTTCAATCAATCGCGTTTTAATATATGCCCCGCGTTGCTCATCAAGATTTTCCAATTCCTCACGCAATTCTTCATAGGCAGTTGCTAAACTATCCTCTAATTCATCATTGTGTGCATAAATGGTCAACTGTTTAGAAGTGTTCGCTTTAAGATATTCACCAACATACTGGATACAGCTTTTACCTACTTCACTTGGCTTAGCTTTTCCAAAAGGATAATAAATTACTTGTGCCGCGACTTTTTCTTCTTCAGTCATTTTATCCGAAACCACAGGTTCTTTAGTAATTACTACTTTAGAATATTCAACCGAAGATGCGGCGGTATCGGCTTTAACACAATTACAAGGTTCTTTCTCACCCACCTCTTTAATTCGAATGTTATCGATATAGTAATACGCCATTGGTAAAACTGCAGGAATCTCACTTAACTCGCCTGTTGAGGCGTCTCTCTCTTGTTTCCCTGCTGCAATTTTCTTCTGTGCAACAGCAAGTGTTTTATCGTTAATCAAAAAATTCCCTATTACCAGTCCTTGTTCATCGCCTTTCGCAGTGTATACACCACACACCTTATCCCATCCTGAATATGAATCATATACCTTGTTTTTGTAATTGTACATGATGCGATCAGCCTCCACGTTAATTGGACCTGACTCCTCCCCTTCTGCTAATTCAACTTGGTATTGTGAAGGTTCTTTTACAAACATAATACCGATGTTATTGGTCGCGTATTTAGAGGCTTCGGCTAAGGAAATGGACATTTCTACACAATATTTCTTTCCTTTGATCATTTTCTTAATTCCTTTTCCATCAGCAAACGGGATGGTAACAAAGCTCTTTTCTTTTTGCAACTTTCCAGGCTTGTAAGTCACAATTCCTGCATAACCCAAATTCCCATCTTTCAAATCATCCGTTGAAACAAAGGTGTTTTTATCATTTCCATCAAACCGTTCAGTTTTCGGGTCGATCGGAAGGGCATACCCATAAATATTTGCACCAGCCCCATACTCTCCGGAACCATAATAAACGTCTGCTGGAAATGAGGTAGAAGGTTTTAATCCAACAAGCATATCTATTTTTCCAGGTTCAGAAACCTCTACTTCATCACTGGAGAATTTATCAAAGGTGTATTTGTAAAATAATACTGATTTTTCTCCTTTCTTTTGCTGAGCCATTAGGGGTTGAAAACAGGCTAACCCGAGTGTCAGCAACATGATATTTTTAAAATTTCGCTTCATAATCTTTTACGGTTTTAATTAGCACTTTTACTTTTTCCGGGTCAATATCCGGATAAACGCCGTGACCCAAATTTACAATATGTCTTGGACTTTCAAATGAATCTAATAATTTATTTACTTCATTTTGAATTGTTTTGGTGTCGGCATATAACAAACAGGGATCTAAATTTCCTTGTAAGGTCGTCGTATTTCCAACTAATTGCCTAGTTTTTCGGATGTCCATATTCCAGTCCAAGCCAATGGTTGTGCAAGGAATCGATGCAATATCTGGTAATGATGCTATGGCGCCTTTCGAAAAAACAGTAAACGGAAATCCTTCAAATGCCTCCGCGATTTTACGAATGTACGTTAACCCGAAAACTTCGTATTGTTCTCTGCCTAGAATTCCAGCCCAAGAGTCAAATAACTGTAAGGCATCTACGCCCGCACGCTGTTGTTCTTTCATATACTCAATCGTAAAATCCGTGATTCGACTTAACAACTCATGTGCCAAAACGGGATCTGTGTAAAGTAATTTGCGGGATTCTGAAAATGTTTTAGAACCTTTTCCTTCAACCATATAACAAAATATCGTCCATGGCGCCCCCGCGAACCCGATTAATGGGACACGATTTTTTAATCCTTCTTTGGTAAGACGGATTGCCTCGAAAACATAGGATAGCCGATCCGTCACATCGGGATTCTCATCCAACAAAGAAAGTTCTTCCCTAGACCGAATTGTTTTCGGGAAAAATGGCCCACGTTGCTCAATCATTTCATAGGTTAATCCCATAGCGTCGGGAACCACTAAAATATCAGAAAACAAAATTGCGGCATCAACCCCTAACAAGTCAACGGGTTGAATCGTTACCTCTGCAGCCAAGGCCGGTGTTTCTACCAGTTCTTTAAACCCACTCAACCTCGCTCTTACAGCCCGATATTCCGGTAAAATACGTCCTGCTTGTCTCATTAACCAAACCGGGTATCTTGGGATCTCCTCACCACGATGTGCTTTGAGGTACAAATCGTTCATCAATTTCATAAGTTCAAAGATAGTTAAATGCTACCAATCAATCGGCTTGCGCGCAACGGATTGCAAAAAATCGTTGGTTTGACTAAAATGCTTGCACCCGAAAAAACCACGGTATGCTGATAAAGGTGACGGATGTGGTGCTGTTAATACGAGGTGATGCTTGCCTGTAATTAAAGACTTTTTGGCGATAGCATGAGCACCCCATAGTAAAAAAACCAGAGGTTCTTCGCGCACTCCCAATCGCTGTATTATAACATCCGTAAAGCGCTCCCAGCCCAGCCCTTGATGACTTCCTGGTTGCGACTCAAACACCGTTAAAATTGAATTTAACAATAAAACCCCTTGCCTTGCCCATGACCTTAAATCCCCATGGTCTTTTAACTGAACTCCCAAATCCGAATTCAATTCTTTTGAAATATTCAACAAACTTTTAGGCAAAGGTTGTACTTCTTTTTCCACTGAAAAACAGAATCCGTGCGCATGTCCTTTAGTGGGGTAAGGATCTTGGCCTAAAATAACCACGTTAACATCAGACAATGAACAGGCGTTTAGGGCTGAAAACACTTGGTTTTTAGGTGGGAAAATTTGATTTGGATGAGCGTCATAGGCCAATGATATGTTAGCAATCAGATCAATAAAATAAGGTTTGATTAGTTCTTCTGAAAGTTCTTGTTTCCATGCATCAGATAAGTTAGAAATCATAATGAGGGTATGAATGCATTGATTTTTTCAAGGATTGCTGCATGGGATTGATTCAACCCATCCATATTGATTGCCTTCACGTGGTTATATCGTTTAAGGAATGTCCATTCTTTGATTAGTGCGAGAAAAGCTTGAGCAAACAGACCAATCGCTAAAAAATACATGATGGAAATGCCAAGGTTAACTTGAAAAGTCCATGGCAAAAAGATTGGCATTAAAAATAAGCACGGTAAATTCAACAAACCAACCGCAAAAACCGACATCACTTTTTTAGTCGATCCCCAAAAAACAGGACGTTTAAAGGTAGTTTCAACCCATCTTTTTACAAGCAAATAAATCCAGCCCGCATGCAATGCTCCTAGCAACGCCGCAGGGAAAAGAATTACCATTTTCAATATGCTTAGTATTGGTTTCCAAGCGTTGGTTCTGCTTAAAAATCGTTCATTCTCTGTGATGCCCGCGGTTACAAGCTGTTGTTTGTATTCATTTAATTGGGCAGCCAAGGCATGAAAACTTGACAATTGTTCTGTAGTCAAGCCATTAATCCATTGAG
>JBJTWL010000171.1:0-18197 GCA_046081745.1 Flavobacteriales bacterium
AAAAAGAATTGGTATGGACGTATCAACCTTGATCAAGTTTCCAATGCAAAAAGATGTCTTTGATAAAATAGGCGATGGGTTAAAAGCGCTAGAGGGTCAGAAAAACGTGGACATGAATTCGAAAAAACTTAATTTTTCTAATTATTTACGCCACATATTAAGCGAAGAAAAAGTCAATGAACTCTTAAAGGACTATGAAGAGGATAAACTTCGAAAAATGCCTGAAGGATTGGATCAAACCTTGGTTATTTCAGGGTTGAAATTTGATTTTGTTCGCTTTAAAACCAAAGCCAATGAAAGTGGTTTCTCAAGTGGTTGGGTTACGAGACCTCCAAGTGGAAGTACAGAGACAGATGAAGAAGGAGACGAGGTTAAGGCAAAAAATCGCTGTTCAATAATTGCCATAGAAGGTAAACCGATCCTGAAAGAAGTAGAATTTAATATGGCAGTTTCACAAACAGCAATTGATAAGTCGTTTCAGGGACTATTGATTTCGTTTAAAGATCAAACCAATAAAGATTTTCTCTTTGATTATGGAATGAACAGAAAAGATGGTAAATTGCTTGTCTATTCCAAAGATAGTGAATTGAATACCATGGTCACTGAAATGAAAGCGGATAAACGTAAATCAAAAGATTTTTCCTTTGAGTGGTCCGATGATGCTTCACTTCAACTTTCCATAATACGTTTAAAAGAGTTTTTAAGAGCGAAATAAATGACCATTGCCTTAGCGTTTGTAGCTGCTTATCTGTTTGGTTCTATCCCATCTGCTGTGTGGTTGGGGAAGTGGTTGCACGGAATTGATGTTAGGGAACATGGAAGTAAGAATGCGGGGGCAACGAATTGCTTTCGTGTTTTGGGCAAACGAACAGGTACCCTTGTCCTTATTATGGATATTTCAAAAGGTATCTTGAGCATGGTATTCTCGAAATTCCTGATTCCTGATGCAGGGGCGATGCTTCTATGGATGGGGTGTGCGGGGTTATGCGTACTTGGACACGTGTTTCCTGTTTTTGCCGGATTTCGTGGCGGCAAAGGAGTTGCCACTTCATTGGGTGTTTTTTTAGGATTGAATCCATTCACCGGGTTAACATGTGTTCTTGTATTTCTTATTGTTTTCCTTGGATTTAGGTTTGTTTCGCTCGCTTCAATTACTGCTGCCTTTGTGCTTCCCTTAATTAGTTATTTTATATTTCAACAAGACGAAACAGAACGGATTTGGTTTAATATTGGCTTATCGTGCATCGTGATTTTCGCACATCATAAGAATATTAAACGCTTGTTAAAAGGGGAGGAACAGCGAATGAACTTTAACGCATCAAAGATGTAACATTGGCTGACGTGTTCAAATTTGCAAACATAGGATTCTTTTTACTTGCTTTTATCAGCATTAATGTGAACGCTCAATCCGTTATTCAAATTGAGAAACGTGCCTTTGAAGCCTATAAATCTGCTCAATATTCCGCAGCTAAAGTTGATTTCCAACAATTACTCGCAAGAGATCCCGAGTCGGATAGCTATAATTTTCACTATGCGGTATGTTTGTATCATACTGAGAATAAAAGTAATGCCCGTAAGTATTTCGAGTTTGTTGCCAACCGAAGTGTTTCTTTCTGCGAAGCGCATTATTATCTTGGAAAAATTCATCACCTAAATTATCGGTTTACCGATGCAATTGCTTCATTTAAATCGTATTTGGCATGCAATCCATCTGATGGGTTAAATGCAACGCGAGAAATTACATATTGCAACAACGGAAATGTATTGCTGGAGCAGCCAAAATCGTTGTCGATGCTTGTTACGCAAATGGCAACTGAGGAAACCTTTGTTCAGAAATTTGATCTAGAAGACATCGGTGGTAAAATTTATGCGGATGCCTCCTTGCAAACCAAAGTTGACAAGAAACAGAACCTTATTCCAATCTGCTATTACAAGCGCGGTGATACCTATAAGTTTTATGCGAGTTATGGAGACGACCCTACGCATTTGAAGTTGTTCTTCATGCAACGTATCAGCCAAGACGTTTGGTCGAAACCAACTCAAATTGCGCTTGAATCCATCGATTCCGATTTGATGTACCCATTTTTTGACGGCTTATCTAAACGACTTTATTTTTCCTCCAATGGGTTTAATTCAATGGGTGGTTTTGATTTGTTCAGTGTTTCATTTGATCCAGAGACGAATACCTTGGGTTCGGTGGAAAATTTGGATTTCCCTTTTTCATCCGCAGCGAATGATTTTTTCTTTGTTCCACTTAATCCAACAGCTTCTATTGCGTGGTTTGCTTCAGATCGAAATGTAGCTACAGGTCGGGTTGAAGCACTTAAGGTAAGCTACACAGTAAATACTGGTAATGTAGTTGCAATAAGTGGACAATTTACAGATTTGGTCAATCCGAAGAATAGCAGGGTTCAACTGAAAGTAAAAGATGCGCTTGATGGAACAGAATATGGTCCGTTCACCAGCGATGAACATGGGAATTATAAGATGTTATTGCCTGGTTCTGGCACCTATGTTTTTAGCGCGTATATTGATGGCACCGATAAGGTTTTTGAAAATGAACAGACCATTCCAGAACAAAAAGACAATGTCCAATTTACTCAGTCTATAAAATATTCCATGGATCAAGGGAGTGAATTGGCAGGATTTGGATATGATTTCAAACGTGGCCTCTCCGATGAAATGAAGGCATACAAAGCAAATGCGATTTCTCAATTATCGATCAGTGCTCGTCCTTCAAGTCCGAAAACCACAATAAATTCATCGACTCAAGAAAGCGAAAGTGTGGACGAGCAACTTGCGTCTTTAAACTTGGGGGGTAATAATTTGATAGAAAATAGTGAGCTGTTGGTAGAAAAGTTGATTGAGATTTCAAATACTGGATTTGACTTGCAAGATGAAGCGGAAGCGATCGAAAGCAGAAGGATCCAAAGTGAATTTAAGATGAAAACATTTTCAGATCAGGCTTCTAGGTACAAGGAGTTGATCCGTCAAGGGGACACCATTGCGAATCAATACTACGCGAAAGAATTAATTCAACTGCTGGATTCCATTCAAGCCTATGAACTGGATTTGTTAGTGAACAAAATGGCTTCGGAATCAAATCGTGATAAGAAGAATGCGTGGAATACCTTAAATGCAGAACCGTCCATTAACGAATTAAGCGATCAAATTAAAATGGCGCTTATCCAGGAAAACCAAGACTCATTAATTCAAGTATTACACCGAAATGCGTTGGCCATTAAAGACTTTGTGGAGTATCCTTCTTCCTTGACAAAAGACGTATACAGTACTAATGTTGATGCCAATGAGTTGGAGGAAATGTTGAAATCACTTCGTAACCAAGAAACTCAATTGAACGATGAAATCGCTCGAATTGAAAATGAGAAATTAACCTCAAAACGAAAAGAGATAGAGGCCCTGAATGCAATTCAAGCGGATAAAGAAAAGCAGTTGAACGTCATTTCATCGCTCATTGTTGAAAAAACGCGAGAGCAGCTCAAAGAGAAACTGAACGCCTCATTGATAGAAAAAGGATTCATATTGAGCGATTCATCCATTGAGGTTGTTACCTTGAAAATAGAAGAAAATCAGCGTGAACAACAGAATCTTACGCGCTTATTAATTCAGAATACCAACTCAACTGCTGGTATATCGGATGTATCTAAGGTGAAGGGACAAATCTCAGCCATTAACGCGGAAAACGAAATAATTTTGAACCGTTTCGTGGTGGCTAATCCCACAGAAAAAGAACTGTTGGCCGCACGTTCACAGCGATTGGAGGCCATGTTAGATTCATTGCAGGATTTGAAACGGGGCTACGAGAACAGCATGACTCAAACTCCGATTCAACCTAAACCTACGGAGTCCTCGTCGAATGGAACTGATCCCGTAAATCGAGAAGAAACTACAAACCTGACCACACAATCTCCGGTTCAGCCGAAATCTACAGAAACCACGCAGAATGGAACTGAGCCCGTGAATCCAGAAGAAAACACAACCCTAGCTACTCAAACGCCGGTTCAAACCAGAACCACGGAATCAACTGAGAACATAAACACCTTGGAACGTTTGAAAAGTACGATTTCGGAATTGGATGCGCTGCAATTGGATATTTCAACACAAAGCCCGGCAACTAATTCCATTGAAATAAAAACGCTGAAAGGTCAATTAAACCTAGCCAATACCTTGCTCGATTTTAAAATTCAGTATGGAGATTCCTTATATAGCACCTTATTTAAAACAAGCGAAATTGAAGGCTTGATTCAAGGGATATCGCAAGCAAGCGCTCAAGTAAATAGTAAACGTGATGAAGCACAGCGTTTTACCATAGACGAAATTGGTTTAAAAGAAGGGTTGGCAATAAACAGAGACAGCAAGTCCAGTGAATCGGTTTTCGAGGTGCCCAATACCAAAGTGCTCCCGGCAGAGACGATCAAGGTCTTATCTTCAGAACGCTCATATGATGAATACATTACGTTGAGGAAAGAGTTTGCAACGATTAGGGGGCAAGTAACTAATAAAATAGGACAACTTGATTCCCTTAAATTAACGCTCTATCGTGTGACAAATCCGGAGGAAACAACATTGATTATAACTCAATTAGTGAGTCTAGCCAAAGAAATTGAAAAGTTGGAAGCGCAGGAACGTATCGTAATGAACGCCATCAATGCCATTCCAAATCATGAGGCATACCATTATTTGATTGAACAAGGGGTTGTTCCATTGGGTGCTAACGGCACGGTGTCCTTAAATCAAGCTAATGTTGCTTTTAAACTGAATGTCGATAAAAAACAGGGGAATGTTTTTCCTATTTTGAATGCGATGCCGAATGGGCTAATTTTTCGAGTTCAGGTAGGTGTGTTTAGAAAACCAGTACCTGATTATTTCTTTCGTGAATTCACGCCGGTTACAGGTGAGCGTTTAACGAATGATTTGACGGCGTATTTGACAGGTTTTTTTGCTAGTTCTAAGGATGCCATTAGTGCGAAAGCTCAAGTGCGAAATACGGGGTATACGGATGCATTCATAGTTGCTTATTGCGACGGTAAGCGAATTCCGTATCAAGTTGCATTGAATTATGAACGACAAGGCTTGTGTAAAATGAATGACCAACAAGCACTAGAGTCAGAGGTTTGGACCTTAATAAGTAATGCTCAGGCTACAACAGTTACTCCGGTTGCTGCCATTCCGAATGAGGTTTATTATACGGTTCAAGTCGCGGCATTAAAGACGCCAGATAATGGTAAGTTGTCCAAGGTTCCGGAGTTGTTGTATAATGTATCGGCGATGGGACTTTACAAATATTCAAGTGGTAAATTTAACGACTACAACCTTGCCAAAACACGAAAAACAGCGCTAAAGACGTTGGGGTATACTGATGCTTACATTGTAGCTTATCGGGATGGGATTCCAGTAAGTTTTAAGGAAGCTGAGCTTGCTTTAGCCTACAAGCAAGAGCAACCAAATCTTAGCAATTCAACGATAGAACCTACCAATAAAAACATAGATGGTGTAATCATTAAAGCTCCAGCGAAATCTTATTACAGCTTTGTAAAGCACATTGATTCCATTGGGTTACCTGTAATGGCTCAGTATAATCAATTGGAAATGTTTGTATTACAACCGAATTCGCTTCGGTGTGCTCCGTTGGCACAAGAAGATATTTCACCCTTACTTTCAATATTTTATGCTGATTTTCAGTTGAATCCTGAGGGTGCGGTCAGTCCGAATAGCCTAACCATTGAGGAGGATGGGAATTCGTTCCCGTTAATTCACGATTTTGCACTGCGCAATCAAATTCCTTTCAGAGTTCATGTGACGGAAAATGCCGGAAAACAAATTTCTTTTTACCCGTCCTCAGATGAAAATAGTCGATTAATTTATAACTTGGCAGAAGCTTTAACCCTTGAAGTAACGTTAAATAAAGAATGAAAGAAAAGGTAAGCGAAAAAAGAGAAGTAGCAGTTTTAGAAGAAAAGGAATTAGCATTGATTTTATACAACGATGATTTTAACACCTTCGATCATGTAATTCATTGCTTGGTTTCGGTATGTGGTCATGAGCCTCAGGCGGCTGAACAATGCGCGTATATAGTGCACTATGGAGGGAAATGTGCGGTTAAACATGGTTCCTATGAAGAGCTTGAACCAAAATGTGTTGCGCTTTTAGATCGGGGACTATCTGCGAAAATAGAATCTTGATTAAGGTTTTGATAATTCAAAAAACGTTTTTTCGATCGTTTCATATTTCCCATTCGGAGTGGGGGAAAGTGCGGGCGAAGCCATTACATTAAAATCACGGTCAATTAATATGTAATACGGATAGGTTCGAATCCCCAAGCTTGTCCAAATTTCATGATCTATCGGAAACCCAACTCGAGACCAGGTGATCTGGTCCATGGCGTGTTGTTCCGAGGAGTTTAACACTTTTTTGTCCACATAAATGGTTACGAATTCGATTTTGCTACCGTACGTTTTTATTAATTTCTTCAACGCACTTAATTCACTGATCGCATTGGTGTTGGATGGATTAAACGCGTGTATGTAGATGTGCTTGTTCGAAACGTTACTAAATGTTACCCGTTCAGTGGTTCCAATTAATTCTTCGAAAATAAACGTGCTCCCAACTTGAATTAAGTCGACTTGAGATAGCACATTCAGTGCAATTTTTCGATGTTCGGGATATGCTGCCCTTTTTCCGATGTTTTTTAGGTTGGCATAGATTACCGTTTTCGGTAAGAAATCATCAGTTAACGCTTGTTTTAAAAGGTAAATTCGTAAAAGAGATCGCAACTCTGGATTACTGTTGAATTCACATTGAGACAGTAGGGTATCGCTCGCCGCTAAGTCATTCGCTACGAATGCAGCAAATAATTTATCGGAAATTTCAGGTTCAATTTGTGATAAATATTGATCATAAAAAGTCTTAAAGTAATCCATATAGAAATCACAATCGTACTGAATGGGACTGTTCTCTAAATAGGTGCTATACTTTTCTGAATTGGAAGGCGACCCCAGATAGCGTTGGTTTTCTATGTCGTTTGCAATGGTATAACGAATGAAGTTGGAGAAATAGACAGAGGTGTCTGCTTTCATGTCTTTGGCTGCTAACATTTTTAATATGCTTATTTTGGAGGCATAAGCACCAGGATTTGCTTCGCGTTCAACAAATATTTCTGCCATATAACTGTCAATCCACGCGTGATACCCCAAAATTTTATAATTAATATCATTGCTATCCAAATCATAAAAAGTAAGTTCTACCTCTTCTTTTAAATTATAGCTGCGGTGCTGCGGATTATCCGCAATAAATTCTACATTGTATTTTCCCTTGGGTTGAACATAAAGGTAGGCCGTTAACTGGTCATTACCCAATACCATTTTTTGAATTTGCGATACGTTAGTGCTGAATTTAAATATGCCACGCTCGTTCACAACCGTATCCTGAATGAGGGTCAATTTACCGCTGATGAAGTCATCGTATTTCCATAAATAAAAACGTTGGTTCTGAAACTGTGGTGCATGACCAATGATACTCACCTGAGCGGCAAGTACAGTGGATACGATGCAGAGTTTTATTAGCAGCAGATAACGCATGTCCATAGTTATTTAACTAACAAATGTGCATTGGTTACGAATTTGTCTATTTCGCCTCCTTGTTGGTGAATTTCACGAACAATGGTTGCATTAATGGCAGAATTCTTTAAATCAGTCAATAAGAACACCGTTTCAATGGAAGCCATTTCTACATTCATTTGAGCAATTGAACGCTCATATTGAAAATCTTTAGTGTCCCTCAAACCCCTAAGAATGAACGAGCACTCATGATGTTCACAAGCGCGAATGGTTAGTCCGCTGTAATCGATTACTTGAACAGGTAAGTTTTTGAATAAAGAAGCAATATGCGCTTTTCGAGTTGCCAAGTCAAAATAGGGGGTTTTTGACGAGTGCGTTCCTAGTCCAATGATAACCTCATCGAAAAGTGAAATTCCTTTATGGACAATGGCTTCATGGCCTTTTGTAAAGGGGTCGAATGAACCTGGAAAAAAAGCGCGACGGTGTTTCATTTAAAAAAACTAAAATTTACATTCCCGAAGATACGCGTATTCATGTAATTTGTTTCCTCTTTAAGATTCGTGAATTTGCCGTGTTCAATGATCAGTTGACCTTCACGATTCAGTAGATTTCGTTCTATGACGGTCTGTACGATCGAACTATGTACCTTGAGATCGTATGGTGGATCGGCAATAATAAGATCATATTGCTGCGTTGCTCGCTGCAGGTAAAGTAAGGCATCCTGTGTATAAATCGTGATTTGTTCGTCGATACCCAAAATTGTTGCATTTTTTTTAAGCCAGGATGTTACTTTCGGACTTTTATCGACACAGGTTACTTCAAGGGCACCCCGTGAAATAAATTCGAAACTTAGATTCCCTGTTCCTGCAAATAAATCCAAAATCCGAACACCTTCGAAATCCAGTTGGTTTCCAAGCACATTGAATAAACCTTCCTTTGCAAAGTCGGTTGTTGGTCTAGATGGAAAACTAGATGGAACGGAAAATGACCTTCCTTTTAAATATCCCGATATTATTCTCATTCGTAGATTTCCAAAAGGGTACGTATATCGCGGGTTTCTATGGCTAAAAGATGCAGCGGTTCAATGCGTTCCAAATAGGCGTTAATCACCTCGGGTTGAATAGAATTATGCGTACTGCTAATTCGTAGCCTAGCACCCTTTGTATCCAATTTGTATTGATTTAACATGTTGATTAACATATAAATTAAATCATCAATCAAGGTGAATTCAAAAAAATCGGAATACCACAATTTCTGGTCTCGGTATACCCCAAGGTAACATAGATTATAAAAACAATGCAAGTCTATCGTGTATCCGGTGTTTCGTTGCAATGAATCGAGTAACATAGAATGAACACTTCGAATGGGTTCACCGTTAAAATGTGAATTCACAAATTCAATTAACCATCGAGGTTGCTCATGAACCAGTTGGACTTGGGTGTTGGAACTCAAGGCATGACGTAATTCATGGGTTGGTTTTAAAACACCAAACATCCGTGAATGATAACCTGTTAAATTCGACTCAGCAAATACTGAATTTGGTATCGCTAAGTGATTGGATCCAACCACGGCGTGTACAAAATCAGGCGCATGTAGAAAGGAAGATTTCGAAGAATCCTTAAGAAAACTCTTGATCTCTTCATGGATTAAAGGGACGGTATTTGATCTAATGTCATAATGAAAAATATCCTCCTTGGTGAGTAAGGAAATATGGTTTTCGTCATAGATTACATTAAATGCCCGCATGATTAGCACAAAACTACAATTAATTTAACTTAAGCCCTAAGATTGCTTCAGCTATCAGTTTATTTAAGAACTTTGTATATGGAATTTACGCATGACCAAACCGAAGCGCTACAAACCTTTTCTCGGTTTGATAAAGACGATTCCTTGCGTCGTTGTTTTGTTCTTAAAGGGTATGCTGGAACGGGTAAAACTACTTTGATTTCCTACATCGTTTCGAATTTTATTCAAAATAAACGTAAGTTGAAATTAATAGCACCTACAGGAAGAGCTGCAAAGGTGATGTCAATGTATGCCAATTACCCCGCGGGAACGATTCATAAGTTGATTTATTTTTTATCGGATGCCGTAGAGGGAAGTGGCTTGGTAAAGGCTAAAAATCTATATAAAAACACCTTATTCATAGTGGATGAAGCCTCTATGGTTGGTGTAGAATCATTGCAGCAAGAAGGTAGTTTGTTGGATGATTTAATGGATTATGTGTTTTCTGGCGAAGGATGTTCCTTAATGTTGGTGGGGGATCCTGGGCAGTTACCGCCTGTGGGTCAAACGGATTCGCCAGCCCTTCACCTTGAGTATTTAAAACATCATTATCCGGGAGTGGTCATCTTTTCGCATACCCTTACTGAAGTGGTTAGACAAGCAGCTGATTCTCAAATTACAGGAAATGCAACGCATTTGAGAGCCATTACAACGTTTGAGCCGCCATATTTTAAAAGATTGGGAAAAGAAGTGTTTTCTATTGATGGTTCGGAGCTGTTGGAAGCCTTAGAATCTTCGAGAACATTCGGTGATGAATCCTTTGTGATGCTCACCATCTCCAATAAACGCGCTGGAAAATGGAATCAAGAAATTCGGAATCGTCTTTTCCAGTATGACGAATCGATCGTTCGTGGAGAATGGCTTATGGTGGTTAAAAATAACTATCATTGGGCGGCTGATTCTGAAATGGGGTTAATTGCAAATGGAGAAATGGCTCAAGTTATTCGAATTGTAAGAGAAGAGCATCTCTACGGATTTGATTTTATTCATGTCGTGGTTAGCTTTGTTAGTGAACCAAATAAAGAGCGTACCGTGATTTGCTTCAAGGAAACACTTTTTTCCGATGCCCCAAATCTTCCAAGAGAAACGTTGAAAAAACTGTTTTTTGAAATTGAAAAAGATTATTTAAACGAACGCAACAAACGAAAGCGTTATCAGTTGATTCTTAAAAACCCATATTTTAATGCCCTTCAAATTAAATATGCCTATTGCGTGACGGCCCATAAAGCACAAGGAGGTCAATGGGATACGGTTTTTGTTGATTATGGATTCATACCAGAAAACATGGAAAAGAAAGAGTATGTACGTTGGTTGTATACCTGTGTTACGCGGGCCAAATTACGCTTGTACCTGTTGAATTTTCCACCCCAATATTTTACCTAAGCTTATTCTTTGAGCCTGGGTATTTTAATGGTTTTATTACCGATTGCGTACTTGCTTTGCGCTAAACTTTCCTCCAATTCATCAATGAATTTTTTAGCATCACGCGTGCTGAGATAGGTAGGACTAATGGCAATGAGTTCATTTTTCATTTGTAGCAGAATCGATCGCGTTCGTAATACGGATAATAGTTCATTTTTACTGATGTTGTAATTGGTGAGCAGAGACTCAACAGGAATACTGCTTGATGTTAGATTTGAAACTACGGGATCCGTTGAACTTTCAATGTGGATATTTAATGAACGATTGATCTTGATTTGTAAACCTGAATGACGAAGCGATTTATAGGCCCAATCTGAACGGCTTTTTTGCTTCTCATCGATTGACTTCCCTGGATAAGATGCTTGTTCTTGTTGATCTACGTCGCGTATGATTATGCTGTCCTTCCAGATTCCAATTCCGAAACCTTCGAGCGTAAGTTCAATGGGAAGTGGATTTTTATTATAGGATTCAAATAGCTTTTTGAAGAATATTGTATCTTTTTCGGTGAAGATCCGACTTTCAAATTTGTAGGCATCAGGCTCAAAAACGTCCTCAAAATTAATCTCAAAATCTGCGTCAAAAAATGGACGAACATCTACCATGGATAAGTGCATCATGATTTCATCGGAGGATTCTCCTTCGTAGTCCTCGGGAATCGATAGAAGCCTTACCTCAACAAGTTCACTTGAATCCGTTGGTGGGAAGGTTAAATCTTGTGTGAAAATATCAAACGTGGTTCCGTCTTCAAAAGTATAGAGCCCGTTCAATTCCGTAAATGGCATCCAATGTTCGCCGAGGAGTTGAACGTAACGCTTATAAATCTTATCACGGTGATTAAATTCTTTGGCTAATTCATCCCGTTCAAAGATTAAACTCTCAACCAATGCAAGCGTTTCGTCATATCCGGCGTACAGATCAACAAGGTCTGATTGCTGTTTGTTCTTTGCCTTTTTTCGTGCCTTGGTTTTAGGCTTTAATGCCAAGCTTGGGTCATCGTATTTACGTTGCTTTAATTCTTTGCGTTTCGCTCGATTCTTTGTTCGATAATCCTCTTTGTATAATTCCCCTAAATCACCTTCTTTTTGATTGATAATCGTCTCAATTTCCCCCAGTTCCTCTTGTGCTTTTGCTACTTGCTGATTCAAGCCATTTTTACCTTCTAATGATTCTTTCAACGCATTGTATGTTACGTCATTTAAATCATTGAGCACTTTCATAAAGGTACTGCCTTTTGAGAAGGTTGAGTCGGGCGTTAAAAAACGGGTGGTCTGAGAACCGAACAAGGGATATTGTCTTCCTCCTTTCTCAACGATGACCGTAGTTTGATTGGTACTGTTGTAGCCCCAGACATCGAAGTGCAATTGGGATTGTTTCTGATTTCCAATCGTCCACAATTCGGTTGAAGTAATTCGTTTTGTTCTCAATGTTTTTTTATCCTTTTCCACATCCACTTCATAAGGAAACAGTCCGATGGCTCTAGGTAGCCCTTGGTTAAAACTGCCATTCTCATCTTTATCTCGTTCTTGCAGCATGCCTTCGGTATAACTGCCATCTCCAGCAGCCATCAATAAACTCTCGAATAAACTTGCGCTTCCGCCTAACAGTTGAAATAAACTTCGTGTTCGCTCTTCAATGGCTTGATTAATCGCTTTTCCTTGTGCGTCAATGATGATTTTGTTATCTGAACCTTTTGTAAATCCATGGATTTGTAAATTAAATAAGCGTTCATTTAATGAGATGTTGGTCAATAAAATGGGACTACTATTCGCATTAAGTAGTTGATCATATAGTTTCCCGCGCTTAAGTTCATTTGGGAGCTGGTCAAAAAACAAGGTGAAGTATCGGTCTAAGAGGGGCAATGCGGATACAGGCTCTCCATCGGAATATTTCTGTATTTGACGACAGATTTCGTACATAGCCGTTTTATTACAAGCTTCTGTCAATATTCCTTTTGGACTTTTTGCTAATACATCCGTGCGAATTATGAGCAGGTTAGGTGAAACCGTTAGTATTTTATCAATAGAATCATAATTGATGTTATTGTCAGGCAGTTTCACCAAGGGTCCGCTATATTCAAACGCAGCGCCAACATTATTTTGAAGAATTGGACTTTTTCTTACAATGTGAAATAGGTATGCCTGTATTTCAGGGGTTAGCGCTTGTGAAACTTGACCGTAAAAAGAGGTAAAAAAAAACAGGAGCCACCCGCTAAGCAAAAGCCTAGAAAAGGCAAACTTTAAAGCGGGAATGACGTTATTTGATGAATTCAACCGTTTGCCCATTAATCTGAAGTAAATAAACTCCATTCGACAAGTTTGTTACATCAATGGATCCAGCGTATGTGCCAGTGCTTAGAACACTTCCTGTAAGGGTTACCACCTTGAAATGATCTCCGATTTGAGCACCTTCTAATTGAATTTGATTAAAGGCAGGATTCGGGTAAAGTTGAATTGAAGGTAAGCTTAACTCATGTCCACCTACAAACGTTTGGGGTTGATCTTTACTCAAAATTATCGTGCTGCTGTTGTTGATTAAGGCTGAATTAACATTCACAGACATCGTGATGAATATGGGAAGATTATTTACCGAAAAATCATAATACTCATAAACATTTCGAACGAAAGCTACATTTGTACCCAAAACAGTAGCAATGGCTGAATCTTTCAAATGAAACCGTAGGACGTTGTTGTAGGAATTACCACCAGGTAATATTAATGTACCTATTGCGTCTAACATCGTAACCGACGTGCCTGTAGCTGGGAGTGTTCCTGTTGCAGTAGATGTCACGGTACCTGAAAAGGCATCAGCCAACGGACTTGATCCGTAGGTTAGGGGGTAGGTCATGAGGTTTTCTTGATCTGTACTCCAACTGGCTACTACTGCACCTAAACTAACTTCATTAAAGACAAAACCCTGAGATACACGACCTGATGCTGTGGATGAAAAAAATGTTTGTATATTTCCACCGATGTCATACATTTTCGTGGAACCAGCAAAGGAGGCATAGTTAGCATCTAGCGTGGCATCAAGGATTTGAACATCTTTGGTTACTCCGAATATCCCAGCAATTTGACTGAAATCCCATGTAACGTTCGCACCCATGTTGTTTGCTTGAATGTTAGCGTTTGAGTCGCACAGGTGCAAGGAAGCCAAAGATCCAATATTAGCTTCATTATTTACATCGAAGGATTGAGCAATACTTAAAAAGGGTAACGCGGCGATTAATAGGTAGATTAATTTCATATTCGTTCAGTTTATTCAAAAATACGAAAAAAGCAATAAACTAATCTCTTTGATTGAATCCAAAATATTGACGGTTCTTTTTAATTTGATGCTGGTTTGTATCTTTCATAAGTAACTTCATCGTCGGGTAAAAGGTCCGTTGAACAAGCGGTAAAGATTTTTCAAGCAATGCTCCACGTCGTTTCACTTCAAGTCGGAGTATTTCATGAGAAAGTTCATTCAGGACTTCCGATAAATTAGTTGTTATTTCTTGATGGTTTACAGAGACAAATTCATCCCCTTCGGATAATCCACCTACATCGGCGGGACTTCCTGGTGCAATATCTGAAATGAATGTTTTTTCAGCATGGGTTCGTATTCTAATTCCTAATGATTGTTTGTAAATCTCATTCGGTACTTCTTGCTTCATTTCGATTTCATAATACGAAAAGGCTTCTTGCAACAACGATTCATATCCGTTCGCTGAATTTATAAATTGTTCAAAAATCGGGGTGAAATCTATTCCGGTGATTTGATTTAATTGATGAAGAATGTCGGATTCTGTGTAGCCAATTTTAGGTATGCCAAAGTCGTAAAACAGTCGATTCATGAGGAGTTGAAGACTGGCCTTGTTCGCCGTGGCTTCCCGTATTTTAGTATCTAGAATAAATGCCATTAAGCATCCTTCATTGTAAATGGATACTTTGCGTCCGGGTGTACCTTTTACATAACCGTCTACCCATGTATCAATGGATGAATCCGCTACTGAATAAGCAAATCTACCCACATTGTCCACGTGCGTTTGAATGTGTTCCTCAAGCAGTTCAAGATAACGCGCAACAGATATTAAACCTGCAGTAAGTAGGTAATAGTCGCCAAAAAATGTGGTGATCCCTTCATAGACATAACCAAGTCGTGAATAGGAGGGGCTTTCAAATCGGTAGGGAAGCAAATCCAAAGGCCTAATGGTTTTGACGTTCCATACATGGTATAATTCATGGGAAGCAACCGCTAGTAAGGCCTCATATCGTGTGGTTTTCCAAGCTTCAGTTGGACCGAGAACGATCACCGTGTTGTTTAAGTGTTCTACCCCGTGTAGGTAGGTTTGGTGATCTCCAATCAACAGGAAAGAAAACGTTGAAGTGGGGAATTCGCCAAAAGCAACTAGTTGTTTTTCCGTGAATTGTTTAAAATCACGTACAAGTTGCGCTGGTGGAATGCCATGATCTCCAAGCGTATGGATGTAAAACGTATATCCGGATACTTCATATGATAATGATTCTATGGAAGCACTGGCTAACATGGGCGTGTCAAAGGCCTCTTCTAGGTTCGAAAAAATAGCCGCTTTGTCCGGTTTATGTTCGAGTCCTGCACAAGTCCAGTTTGAAGGCATGTTAATAGAAATACTAATTCCATTATTTAAACAAATATCACTGTAAACAAGTAAGTTAACAGGGTTTATTAAGAGTAATTGTTCATCTAGGTACGTGTTTCCAGCGGTTAATTCGGCGCCGTAATATAAATAGGAAAGATCAATGGAATCGTATCCTTTAGTGTGAACTTTCCACTCGTTTTTGCTTATTTTTTCGACACGAAGGCGCTGTTTGCCATCAAATACATTTAAATTGGATATAAGCCGTGAAAAGTTGCCCTCTTCATACCTTCCTGGACGCCAAGCTGAGATCCGAAGAATGGTTTCATCATCGGGTGTAGGAAGTGTAACTTGAACTTGGATCCGATGCCGACTTGCTTGATATAGGCTTATTCGGTAATCGATCATGGTTTAATATAATTCTTCTTGCAATTGTGCAATTTTTGGATCTGCAATGTAATCATCGTAGGTCATCATTTTATCGATCATACCATTTGGTGTGAGTTCAATAATACGATTGGCAACGGTATTTACAAGGGCCTGGTCATGAGATGTAAACAGCATGGATCCTCTGAAATCAATCATTGCATTGTTCAACGCGGTAATAGACTCAAGGTCTAGGTGGTTGGTTGGTTCATCCATCATTAAGAAATTTGCTTTAGCTAACATCATTTTTGATAACATGCATCGCACTTTTTCTCCCCCAGAAAGAACGTTAGCCGTTTTCATCGCTTCTTCACCGGTAAATAACATACGGCCTAAAAAGGTTCTTAGATATACTTCTTCCCGCTCTTCGTCTCCTTGGGCATATTGACGAAGCCAATCAATTAAGCTCACTTTATCTGCAAAGAAGTGATGGTTGTCATTCGGTAAATAGGCGGTGCTAATGGTAGTTCCGAAGGTGAAGGATCCACTATCCGCTACTGATTCTTGATTAAGAACCTCAAAGAATTGTGTCAAGGCAACAGAATCTTTTGAAACAATCGCGATTTTATCTCCTTTGTTTACCGTAAACGTAATGCCTTGAAAGAGAAATTTACCTTCATGTTTTTTACCTAAATTTTCTACAGTAAGAATTTGATTACCGGCATCTCTATCTTGATGAAATGTGATTCCCGGATACCTTCTTGATGACGGTTGAATTTCTTCTAAGTCCAAATTATCCAACATTTTACGTCGGCTGGTGGCTTGCTTGGATTTAGCTGCATTCGCAGAGAATCGAGAAATAAACTCCATAAGTTCTTTCTTCTTTTCCTCCGCTTTTTTGTTTTTATCGGAACGTTGTTTTGCGGCCAACTGAGAACTTTCATACCAGAACGTGTAGTTACCGGTGAAGAGGTTGATTTTAGAAAAATCAATATCGCAAATATGTGTACAAACGGTATCTAAAAAGTGACGGTCGTGCGATACCACAATCACCGTATTCCTGAAATCTAACAAGAAATCTTCGAGCCATGATATCGTTTTGAGGTCAAGGTCGTTGGTTGGCTCATCTAAAATGAGTACGTCCGGGTTTCCAAAAAGTGCTTGTGCAAGGAGGATACGAACTTTCAATTCATTCGAAATCTCTTGCATCAAGAGATCATGTTTGCTTTCATCAATACCAAGGTTACTTAATAAGGTGGCTGCATCGGTTTCAGCATTCCAACCTTCTAGGTCTGCAAATTCACCTTCCAATTCTGCCGTCCGCATACCATCGGCCTCCGAAAAGTCTTCTTTCGCATATAACGCGTCCTTTTCTTGCATGATTTCGTACAGGCGTTTGTGTCCCATAATTACAGTTTGTAACACAGGGAATTGGTCGAATTCAAAGTGATTTTGTCGCAAAAACGCAATCCGCTTACCCGGTTCTAATTCAACCCTACCGGTCGTGGGGTCTTGTTCTCCAATTAGAATTTTGAGAAAGGTTGATTTTCCTGCTCCATTTGCTCCAATGACGCCGTAGCAATTTCCTTGGACAAATTTTGCATTTACTTCATCAAATAATATACGTTTCCCAAATTGTAAGGATAGATTTTGTACTGATAGCATTTCTTAGATTTTGCGCAAAGATAAGGACTTTGAGTGAGTTCCTTATTTTTTACAGCTATAAACAAACGCTGGAGGAAGATTAAGCGGGGTAAATGCCAAATTCATTTGATTAAAATGACGTTGAATGGCTTTTTTAGATTGCAATGAATATTGAAACTGAACAAAATGTCCTCCGTGCGATAGGCTTTGATGGGCTGCAGCGAGAATTTGCTCCCGTAGCGTTTCGTTAAAAATCGCTAGCGGAAGTGAAGAAATAATGCAATCTGCGCGTTGAATTCCTCGATCAGCGAGTATTTGTGAAAGGTCTGTTGCGGAACCTTGAATAATTTCCGTATTTGAATTTGCAAACCTTTCGTTCAAATCATGGTAAAAGGTCTCGTTCAGTTCGATGATGATGAGGCGCGCTGTTGGTTTCATGCGCTTTTGAATATACCCTGTAAATGCACCGGTTCCTGGTCCAAATTCGACAATCGTTTCGCAATGATCAAATGGGATGTGCTTTAGCATTTTAGCGGCCAAAAACCTTGAGCTAGGTGCTACTGCACCTACTTTATTTCCTTTTTTTAGGAATTGCAATATGAATGTCTTAGCCGACATAATCGGGTTGGTTAAGCATTACAATACCCTTATTAATAACGCCAATGGCTCTGCCTGTTAAGTGTTTGCCCACAAATGGATTACATGCTTTTTCTCGATCGCTTGCATCGAGTTCCCAAGAAATGGTTGGTGAGTAACAGGTCAAGTCTGCCATCGAACCTATTTGAATTGGATTAGAGGCAATACCGAAT
>JBJTWL010000172.1:0-27901 GCA_046081745.1 Flavobacteriales bacterium
AGTGGCCGCCGGATGGAGTAATGTATTCAATTTTACCGTTCCTACCAATGCTACAACAGGGCTTGTAAACATGCGCGTTCGTATTTCGTTTTCTGATGCGACACAAGGGGGGGCGCCAATCGATCCTTGTGCTGCAGCAACGTATGGAGAAACAGAGGATTATACCGTTACTATAACCGGACCCGCAGGGATTGATGGGCTTGATGCTAACTTAGTATCTATATTTCCAAATCCTACTGACCAAAAGGTAACGATATCGTTGGGTGAATTGGCCAAGGAAACAAATCAAATTGATGTCATTGATATTACTGGTAAAACAGTGAGTCAGCTTTCACAATTTAATGGTTCTATGGCTGAATTGGAGCTAAACAACCTGGCAAAGGGAATTTACCATGTGGTTATTTCCACAAATTATGGAACCATAACCAAACAGGTTATTAAACAATAAGTAAGCGCTTAACGCATGTAAAGCCCCGAAATTCGGGGCTTTTTTTTTGTACTTTCGCATCATGAGGATAGAAGTTACTCATCCTGGATTTCTTACACTCCTACCAGACTCTCCTGGCGTCTATAAATACTATGATTCCATTGGAACATTGCTCTATGTAGGGAAAGCCAAACACTTAAAAAAACGCATTTCTAGTTATTTCAATAAAACGCATGATGATGCTAAAACCAGAATTCTTGTTCGAAAAATACATGCGTTAGAACTAATTTTAGTTGACTCCGAAATGGATGCGTTGTTGTTAGAAAACAACCTCATCAAAGAGAATAAACCTCGGTATAACATCTTATTAAAAGATGACAAAACCTACCCTTGGATCTGTCTAAAAAAGGAACCTTTTCCTCGCGTATTCATTACCCGAACGAGATATGCTAACAAAGATGAGTATTTCGGGCCTTATCCAAAAGGAAAGATGCATAGGCAACTGTTAGATATTATTCATGAACTCTACCCAATTCGCACGTGTTCACTAGATTTATCGGCTCAAGCAATTGAACATAAACAGTACAAAGTTTGTCTTGAATACCATTTGAAGCGCTGCGATGGCCCATGTATTAATGCTTCGCTAAATGATCGTTACGAAGAATATATCGCTGAAATTCGTTTACTCCTTAAAGGTAAAACCTACACATTGATTCAAGCCCTTAAACGGCAAATGAATGAACACGTAAAGGCCTTGGCCTTTGAAGAAGCACACCTTGTGAAAGCCAAGCTTGAAACATTGGAAGGGTATCATGGTAAATCAGTCATGGTAAATAATCCCAAAATCAACTGTGATGTATTAACGCTAACTCAAGAAGATCATTTGGTTTATTATAATTACCTGTGGGTTCGGGAAGGGCGTGTAGATTTCTCTATTTCTGACCACGTTAATTTACCGCTCAATGAATCATTAGAAGATCTCGCTAAAATCATATGGCATCAACTTCACATCAGTTTTAAGAGCCAAGAGCATGCAATAATAAGCAATATCGACATTACCAATGATCTGCCAGGTTATCATTTTAGTAAACCGCTTCGGGGTGAAAAAGTTGAACTGGTGTCGTTCTCCCTTAAAAATATAAAACATAGAACGAACCAAACGGAAGCACCAAAAAATGTAATTAATGTAAGTGAACGTATCGTACACTTACAAGAAGGGTTGCGCTTACCTGCTTTACCTAATCACATTGAATGTTTCGATAATTCTAACTTTCAAGGAACTAATGCCGTAGCGGCCTGTGTTGTCTTTAAAAATGGGTTGCCTTCAACTTCCAATTACAGGCATTTTAATATTAAAACCGTGGAAGGGCCAGATGACTTTGCTTCCATGAGGGAAATCGTTTTCAGACGATATAAGCGCATGTTAGAGGAACATCGAAGTCTACCTGATTTAATCGTAATTGACGGGGGCAAAGGGCAGTTATCAGCCGCATTAGACGCATTAGAACAGTTAAACCTTAGAGGGAAGGTCCCCATAATTGGTTTAGCCAAGAAGTTAGAAGAAGTATTTTTTCCTGGTGATACCTATCCTATTTTGTTAAATCGGAATAATCCCGGGCTACTTTTACTACAGCACATCCGAAATGAAGCCCATCGATTTGGAATTACGCATCACCGAAATAAGCGTAGTAAGGCTTTTCTTACTTCTGAATTCAATCAAATTCCCGGAATTGGAGATAAATCTCGTGAAAAGATACAAGCCCACTTTGTTAGCTTAAGCCAATTTAAAAAAGCGAGCATTGAAGAACAAAACCAAAAACTTGGAAAACCCCTAGCAAATAAACTAAGGGCTTATTTAACTTAATGTTTAATAAAAGGAAGTGTGGTTTTTCCGCTCTTTCCTTGTAGCAACAGTGTGTATTTACCAGCAGCTAATTCTTTGGTATCCATGAGGATAATATTCTGACCTGCATTAGACTGAATTCTATGGGTTTGAACTTGTTTTCCAGCCATATCTACAATACTCACGTTGATTTCAGTTGCCAAGGAAGCCGAATAATTAATGGATAATTCGTCTTGAACTGGATTTGGATACAAACTAACGTTGGTTAACGTTTGATCTTCATTCATGCCCAAAACAATCGTATTTGAAGGCGAACCACCGTATAAATTGATATCATCTAAATAGAAGTTGTTCCCCCCCTCCCCTTCAAATCGGAATTTAACTCGGAAATTTTGTTCGAAATAGTTGTTGGTCACATTGGTCATATGTACCGTAGCCCAATCCGCTTGACTGCTTGGTTTCCAAGCTGTTGCCAAGGCAATTGAACTCAATTGTGAACCGCCTAAGGTTTTACGCTGAACCCAAGTTTCACCACAATCACCTGTGATAAATACTTTAAGGTATTCATAATCCGCAGCAAGTTTTTTTCGGTATGAATAACGGAAACTTAAGGTTACTGTCCCATTTGCAGGTACCACTGATAAGTCGATGGGTGAGCTGATAAGCTCATCAACGTTTGAAGGCGCTTGACCAAAATTGACCAATTTTGCACATTGATTCCCTGAATAACCTGTTGTATTCTCTATGGTAAACGCATTATTATTCTCCTGATTAAAAACTTCCCAATTGATCAGATTATTCAATGAGGCATACGATTCAAATCCCTCCCAATATGGTATAGATGCAGGAGCTGGCAATACACGAATAAAATTATTTTTCACTTCAGCATCCGTTGTGCCGCCGTCTGTAGCAGTTAAAGATACATTATAAATGCCTGGAGTATTGTAGACAACGATTGGATCTTGTGCCGTTGAAGTTGCAGGAGTGCCCCCCGTAAACGTCCAATTCCATCCGTTCACTAAGTTGTAAGATTCATCGGTGAATTGAAGCGTATCGCCTACACAAATCGTAGTTCGTGTTGAAGAAAAGTCAGCTTTACATAAATACGGTGCGGCTCCTGCGCCAACCGCTATTAAATTCGCAGCAGAAATCACATTGGCTCTTCCTGTATTGTTACTTTGTAACGCCGTTCTCATGCGTGTTTTTTGACCTTGGGTAAACATTTTGGAGCAATATGAATAGTCCATGTAGTTTTCCACATTGTCACGGATATCGAAGCCCCAATACGCATTATCGGAATTACATGTGTTAGAATTCATCAAGCAGGCTTGAACGCCAATGCAATTGGGCGTATCTTGAACATTGTCATCGGTAGAACAGCTCGACGCAGTGCCCGGGTTATTATTTGGACCCCACGTATGGTCTAAATTTAGCCAATGTCCTACTTCATGCGTTAAGGTTCGACTTGTACCAACAGAACTTGTCCCAAATGACCCAACATAATCGTGAAGCACCCAAATACCATTCGTCATTTGCGTTGCTGACCAACCAGATGGTTTTGTAGTATATCCTGCTGCTCCCCCTATATCTCCACAAATAAAAATGTTTAAATATTTATTGCCCGGCCATGTTCCATTGTAAACATCGTTTCCGGCAATAATCGCATCTACCTGATTTCCCCCATCAGAGCCATCGTAACTGAGCGCAGATAACGTCCTCGTGATTCCTTTAAAACATTGACCATTAGGCGCTTTGGTAGCAAGTAAGAACTCAACTTCAATGTCTGCTGGCATTCCTTGAAATTCAGCATGCACATTATTAGCATCTTGATTTAAAAGTCGATAGTCTCGGTTTAGTAAATCTAAGGCATCTAAGATTTGTTCATCTGAGATATTCTCCACCCCGTTGTTGTGTAACACGTGAAAAACAACCGGAATTTTATATACCGTAGCCTTTTGAATAGGCTTCTTAGCCAATTGTAACTCCTCCAAAGAATCCAAAACACGATGATACAAATACTCTTGATTTTGCATTAAGGCGGCCATCTTTTTATGTTGGTGGCAATATTCAACAGCCTCTCCTTCGCGGGCATTCGTTGGGTCAAATGAGTTCTTTGAAATCTTCTGAGCATTAACACTAACAAAGGTCGCAGCAATAAATAAGGTATAAAGGTGTTTCATGTTTCTAGTTTACGGTGCTAAAATACAATTTTATTCTCCTTGGTCAAACGCTTTCAATGGATTAAAGTTCATTTATCTATCTTTACCAAATGAAAGCAAAAACCGCCAAAGAATCTACCTCTGTTACAACCTATGTTGTACTTCCAAACGATACCAATCCCCTAGGGAACTTATTTGGAGGACAATTATTAGCGTGGATGGATGTGATTGCCAGTGTTTCTGCACATAGGCATTGCAAACGAGTAGTTGTAACCGCTTCTGTAAATAATGTGTCGTTCAAAAAACCAATACCCCAATCCTCAATTGTCACGTTAGAGGCAAAAGTTTCTAGGTCCTTTAATAGCAGTATGGAAGTGTTCGTGGATGTTTTTGTTGAAGATCCCGTAACCGGAGTGCGTGAAAAATGCAACCAAGCCATTTACACCTTTGTTGCGGTAGACCAACATGGCGGCCCGATACAAGTGCCCGAGCTAAGCCCTGAGACCGAGGAAGAGGTAGAGCGTTTCCATGGCGCATTGAGGAGACGGGAGCTGAATTTGATCCTCGCTGGAAAAATGAAGCCATCCGAAGCCAGTGAAATCAGAAAATTATTTTTAGATGATACGCTGTAACTTACTTCTATTGACGGGACTCTGTTGTTCCATGTTATACGGACAATCGTTATCTGGTAATTGGTATGGGACCTTAGATGCCATGGGTCAAAAACTACCCTTAGTGCTACACCTTACCGATAGCGCAGGGATTTGGAGAGGAACCCTAGATAGCCCAAAACAGCAAGCCAATGGCATTCCAATGTCAACAGTGACGGTAAATGGCAAGAAACTCCGTTTTACCATAGACAAATTACAAGCCTCCTATGAAGGGGAATTAAACGATACTATGGTTATTCATGGTACGTTCAAACAAGGCATGTTCAAAGCAGAACTCGATTTTAGTCAACAGACTATATCAAATCAAGAAGTAAAAAAAATACAAGATCCAAAGGAGCCCGTGCCCTATCTGCAAGAGGAAGTTTTAATTCATAATTCAGTAGGTAATTTTTCCTTAAGCGGTACTTTAACACACCCTGAACAAGAAAGAGTTATCAAGACACCCTGTGTTATTTTAATTACTGGAAGTGGTCCGCAGGACCGAAACGAAGAGATTCTTGGACATCGTCCATTCCTTGTTTTAGCCGATCGTTTAACCCGATCAGGCTTCGGGGTATTGCGCATGGACGACCGAGGAACCGGTAAATCTGAAGGTGTTTTTAGCGGAGCAACCTCTGCAGATTTTGCAACAGACATTGAAGCCGCAATCGCTTTTGCGAAAACGCTTCCATATATAGATACCCAACGAATCATGCTCATGGGACATAGCGAGGGGGGAATGATTGCGAACATGGTGGCCGCCAAACATTCGGAGATATATGGGGTAATTTCATTAGCCGGACCAGGGGTATTAGGGTCCACTTTATTGATAGAACAACAAGTATTAATATCAAAGGCAGTGGGTGCCTCCATAAAAGAGCTGAAACAAATTCGAACATTCTGCGAATCGTTTTATCCGATACTGAACTTAGACGAGATCGAAATCGTAAAGAAGAATGCAGAAACATTTTTGACGAAATACGTCAAAAGGATACCTAAAAAAGAGCTTCAAAAAAATGGGATAACAGACCGTAAAGAATGGGTAAAAATGAATCTTGATGCCTATGTTAATCCATGGATGCTCTATTTCTTAAACTACGAACCCATGATTGATTTGAAAAAAATCGATTGCCATTACCTTGCGCTAAATGGTACTACAGACTTACAGGTTCCCGCTACAATGAATTTAGAAGCGATTACCACTTACTGTAATCCAGGGCCTGGAAAATTGAAAGAAATCAAAGCGCTCGATGGTTTGAATCACCTTTTTCAGCCTTCTTTAACTGGGAATCCAAATGAATACGGGTCGAATGAAATTACTTTTGACCCAACCGCGATTCAAGAAATACTTAATTTTCTTGAAAAAATAACGCGGTAATTTGCGCTGCAAGTGGACTTGAATCATGCTTCAACATACACTCAAAATGACCTTTGGGGCAGGTGTTATGTCCAATCTTAGAGCACGGCCGACAGGATAAATCACTCACTTGCGCATCGAAAACCGGTGCTGATTGATATGGATACATGCCAAATGCGGGAACCGTATTACCCCAAATACACACCATGGGTTTTGCATAAAATGCCGCCAAATGCATTAGGCCCGTGTCATTGGTTACCACCACCTTCGCCTTAGACAACACCAAAGCGGCCTCTGAAAGACTTGTTTTTCCCACGAATGAAATAAGCGATGGGAAGTGCGCTTGCAGTGAACTGGCCATTGAGATTTCCTTTTCACCACCCAAGAGTACAATCGGTATATCCAGGCATTCGATGGTTTCGATTAATTTACTTAAGGGATATTGTTTGGTTGAAAACTTAGCGCCCAGAACCCATGCCACGTAATGCAAGGGCAAAGATTCTACCACCATCGAATTACTGACCGCTAAGGATACAGCAGTAGGTTTGACCGAGGCTGCTTGCGCATACCGATCTACTACATGAACTTTGGGCAAGGTATTCCATTTAAGGGCTGTATATAACCACTTTTGAAAATTCAATTTTCGAAACCGTTTCCATGACCATTTCGTCATCAAAAGTTGAAGTAAAAACGACCGTAAATTATTGTGTAAATCAATGACTAGGTCATAACGTTCCCCTCGCAGTTGCTTGGCTGTTTGAACGAGTGATTCTTGTAAAAAGCGCGGTTGTAACTTACTGGATAATAACTCAAGAACGGGTTTATTACTCGGTTTGGTTAAGAAATGTATTTCAGCTGATGGGTATTTATGTACCAAGCTCTCTACGATCGGGAACGTCAGTAAAATATCTCCGATCGCGCTAAACCGTATAACTAATATTTTCACCCCTTAACTATCAATTCAACAATCACCCCACTTCCTTTTTGACTGGATATTTTTCCTTGAATCCCGGCCATATCCATTCGGTGTTTCATGTTTTGCATACCAAGACCTTCATTCAATCCTTCCCCATCGAAACCTACTCCGTTATCAATGACGATTAACCTGATTTTTGAACCTTGGATCGGTTGAATGTCAATCGAAATTTCTGAGGCCTTGGAGTGTTTCAAGGCGTTATTTAATACTTCTTGAACAATCCGATACAAATTAAATCGATCCACATTAACAAAACTATCTTCATTAATTTGATCATCTATACTCAAAGTGAGCGTCATTTTACCGGTGGCGTTAATGCGATGAGCGAAGCGTTCTATGGCATTTAAAAATCCTTTATCCAGTGCAGGAGGCAATAGATTATACGCCATCTCGCGCAATTCTTGTATTGAACCTTGAAGCAACTGCTTAATTTGTTCGAGTGCGCCTTCACCCGAATCAACCGGCGTTAAATTCTGCAATAATAAATTCAATAGCACCAATTGTTGTCCAATTCCATCGTGAAGCTCTCGAGCAATTTTCTTTTTTTCTCCTTCTTCGGCTTGCGCTATAATATCATATTTACGTTGTTCAAATTCCAGTTCATCCGTCTTATCTACAACCAACGCAATATAGGCTTCTTTATCTTCTGTTAACTGATTTAATACAATTTGAGTTGACAATTCTTGCTGATGCAAGGTGCTTTGCTTATAAGAACCGATCCATCTTGGGGTAAGATCCTCCGAGGATAAGTTTTGCTCCGATATAATAAAATCATTCAAGGATTTTCCGACAATTTCGCTGGCATTTTCTGCTTCAAACAAGGTCAGTGCTGCTTGATTACAAAACAATATTTCATAGGTATTCACCGCCAATTTTAACATAGGAAGTGGTGAATTGTAAAAAAGATCTTTGTACTTCTTTTCTGATTCAGCTAACTGAACTTGGAAGGTTCGGCGGAGCATTCCATATTTAATTGTTTTATCCAGGACCCCTGCATTAATCTCATTTTTCAGCAAATAATCTTGAGCCCCTTTTGCAACGATTTCAAGGGACAGCGCACGGTTATCCATCCCGGAAAGGACAATAATGGTAGCCTCATCAAAAATCGCTTGAATGCGGTCATACGTATCAATCCCTGATGAATCACGAATGTTCAAATCTAAGAGAATAACATCCGGCATAAATTCTTCTTTAACCTCCAAGGCATCGGCTATCGCATCAATAGATACAATGTCATATGAACTATAACCCAAAAGTACTAGGCGCTCCTTAAGCAAACTAGCAAACGAAAGATCATCCTCTACGATTAAGATATTTACATTTTCCATTCCCCTAAATTCTGAATAAAGACACGATCTTTATCCGTAACTGCCTCTAAGTTATGAAGAAATTCGTTGCGATCTTCCGCTGGGATACAGTCCACCGGAAAGGTAAGTTGAAGCGCTTGTATGTAATCAAAAAATAGGGTTTGTTGAGATAAACTAACTTTTCGTAAGCCTGAAAAATATAAAACAATGACTTCTCGATCAGCAACGATGATTGCTTTTTTACTCAAGCCAATTCCAAAACGGGGAAGGCCAACCACCAAGAATATCAAATTATCTATGGCTGAGAATAAAAAAACCAAAGAACAAAGGATGGCCTCCGAAGAAAGTATATAAAGCGCAAAGCCCACTGCGGATAATATGCCTGCCTCCAACAAGGTATAGACAACAACCCGATTTCGACGTTCATTACTTACCTTAGTATGGAACACAAAGCGATCAGTCTGGCGAATGGTAAATAGAGCTACCCATCGTTTGATACTCCGGTTCCCTGCTAGAATAGCCATCAACAAAGCTAATCCGCCAAACATATACTCCTTGTAGGGTAGATTAGCTCCGGATGTCCGAATAAATTCAAGTGGAAAGTCGAATCCTACAAAGATGGCTAAGGCCAAGGTAGGAAAAAATAAAACTAATAAAAATGAATTGGTAAGTCTATTCATTTGGCAGTTGTTTCAACCTCGATTTTAACTTCGAAACTTGTTGCTGAATATCCTTAATTTTTTTGTCTACCTCAGCGCGCAAGGAGTCTGCGCCTTTAGAGCGCGCAAAAAAGGATAAGTTGGTCTCCATTCTGTTGGCATCTTGTTCTAAACGCTCAATCTGTTTGCGAATATCAAACCGTTCCTTTTGCAACAATTTGGATCGTTCGGGAGAGGCTTGGATACTGTCTAATTTTGCAGTAAACGCCATCTCCTCTTTTTCTTTTGCACTAACTGCCAAGGACCCATAGCGTGCGTCAAGAGCACTTTTATAGGCCGCATATACTTCATTCTTTTTGTTATGCGGAACCTGTCCTATTTCTGAAAATTCAGCAGCCAAGCTTCTCAAGGCTTTCAACGCTTCAGAACGATCGGAGGTGTCCAAGGCTTGGATTCGTTGGATCAATTCTAATTTCAACGCAAGGTTTTGCGCTCGATCTTTTTCCGCAGACTGATTCGCTGCATCACGGGCATTAAAAAAGGCATCACACGCCGCTCTAAACTCTGCCCATAAGCGGTTTTCGGCTTTCCCTGTATTTCCAATCGATTTCCATTCTTTTTGATATCCAATGATTTTATGAGCTGAGGTCTTCCAATCGGTATCGTCTTTTAATGCAATCACGGCATCTATTAATGCTTTTTTCTTTTCAATGAGTCCAGCGTATGACTCATGTTGTGCTTTGCTATACGCTTTCTTTAACTCAAAGAAACCATCACAAGCTGCACGAAACGCCTTCCAAACCTCATCGTTTTCTTTTCTAGATCCAGGGCCAATTTTCTTATATGATTCCTGTACCGCCTTTAGTTGTTCCACCAACTTTTCCCAATCCTTATTGGACTTGGCTTCGCCTGCTGCTGTATGTAGTGCATGAATTTCATCGACCAGGGTACGTTTTGCTGCGATGTTTTGCACATATACTTGACGTTGAGCCTCATAATGCACATTAATCTTCTCATAAATCTGACGAACGGTTTCCCAATATTTTGGTTTAATTAATTCCCATTCTTCATTTTGAACCGGGCCGATTTCTTCCCATTCATCCTGCAACACGCGCAATTGTAGCTCTACAGATTTGATGTCTTCTTCCTCATTACGGAGTTGCTGTAGCTTATGAAGGACTTTCTGCTTTAATTGTAAATTTCGCTTATAATCATGGTCTTTTATTTCACGATAAATTCGCATGGTATAAAAGAAAATCTCTAACAAGCGTGCATATTCTTTTTGTATTCCATCACGCTGGTCTCTCGGAATATCACCGATTTTTTTCCACGTTTCATGGATGTTCTTATAGGATTGAAACGCTAAAGCTATGTGTTCTTCAGACTCGATGATGCGCTTCAATTCATCTAATAATCCTTTTTTTAATTTCAGATTCTCACGCTCTAAGGTGTCTTTTAGAGAGATTTGTTGCTTGCGCTTCTCTTGAATGGCTTTATAACGTGTGAAGAATTCGTTTTTAATATCGGCAAAGTCAATGGAATCAACCGACTCTCCTTTTTCTGCGGCATCGAGCACTGCGATTTGCTGAACGCGCTCTGCTTCCATTAAATGATCCTCGAAATTAATCTTTACATCGTTAATTTCTCTACCTAGTGCGATTAAATCCTCTTGAGATTCAAAGGCAATTAATTGTTCTAGTAAAAGACGTAGTTGTTCCATGCTTACGCTAATTCAAATTGAGAGAGGATATAGAATGCTTTGATGCGTTCATCCAGTTCCTGCTTCGTTAATTCTTCCAGGCGCTGTGTACCAAACTTCTCAACACAAAAAGAAGCTAAGGCCGACCCTGCGATGACTGCTTTTTTCAAGGAATCGAAGGTGACATGCTCTTGTGTGGAAAGATATCCCATTAATCCGCCTGCAAAGGTATCTCCAGCTCCAGTTGGATCAAATACTTCCTCAAGAGGCAAAGCCGGCGCGTAAAAGATTTCATCGGTACTGAATAGTAAGGCTCCGTGTTCCCCTTTTTTGATTATAACCAAGCGAGGACCTAAATCCATGATGCGTTTGGCTGCCGTTTTAAGGGCGTATTCTCCGGTTAATTGTCGTGCTTCTTCGTCATTCACAATCAATAGATCCACCAACTTCAGGGTTTTGTGAAGTTCGTCTAAGGCGATATCCATCCAGAAATTCATGGTATCCATGGCAATTAATTTAGGCCGAACTGCCATTTGTTCAACCACCTTTCGCTGTACATCCGGACTTAAATTCCCTAACATTAAAAAAGGGGCATTTCTGTATGCAGTGGGAACAACAGGGTCAAAGGTACCGAGCACATTTAATTCGGTAACCAACGTATCCCGACTGTTCATATCGTTATGATATTTACCCGCCCAGAAAAATGTTTTTCCACCCACAGGTATTTGAATGCCTTGAATATCAACTCCTCGATTGACCATACCCTCAAGCACATCTGTTGGAAAATCTTCGCCTACTACAGATACTAGGGCTTGATTTCTATTAAAAAATGAAGCGGCAAGAGAGATATAAGTACCTGCTCCTCCTACAATTTTGTCCGATTTTCCAAACGGAGTTTCAATGGCATCAAACGCCACACTTCCCACAGTTAATAATTGCATATAAATCTTTTTACAAAGATAGGAAAGCAAAGTGGGAATGGGAATAGGATTGGCTTAAATTATAAATCAAATTTAATCCCTTGTGCTAGGGGTAAACTATCCGAATAATTTATAGTATTGGTTTGGCGACGCATGTATATTTTCCAAGAATCAGAACCTGACTCTCTTCCACCACCAGTTTCTTTCTCCCCGCCAAAGGCTCCTCCAATTTCAGCTCCAGAAGTACCAATGTTTACATTGGCAATACCGCAATCCGAACCGGCTTGGGATAAAAAGGCTTCAGCTTCTTTCAAATCATTGGACATTATCGCAGAAGACAATCCCTGAGGCACCCCATTTTGAATGGCAATCGCTTGGTGCACATCACCACTGTATTTCATTACATATAAAATTGGGGCAAACGTTTCATGCTGAACAATGGCGTAATGATTTTCTGCTTCAATGATGCATGGCTTTACGTAACATCCAGTTTCATAACCTGCACCTGAAAGCACACCCCCTTCAACTAAGACCTTTCCACCTTCCTCAATCGCTTTTGATATAGCAGCTTGATAAGACGCAACCGCTGCCGTATCGATTAAGGGTCCAACGTGGTTATTTTGATCTAATGGGTTCCCTATCTTCAATTGCCCATAAGCGTTTATTAAAGCGGCTGTTACCTTATCGTATACGGACTCATGAATAATCAGCCTACGTGTAGATGTACAGCGTTGCCCTGCGGTTCCTACCGCACCAAAAACCGCACCTGGAACTACCATTTTCAAATCAGCAGTTGGTGTAATGATAATGGCATTGTTTCCCCCCAGCTCCAATAATGAACGCCCTAACCTTGCACCTACGGCGGCGCCTACGGATTTACCCATACGCGTGGAGCCTGTTGCAGAAACTAATGGAACACGTACATCCTCCGCCATCAGCTTGCCAATTTCTGGTCCACCAATAACCAAGGAGGAAACGCCATCAGGAACGTTATTCGCTTTAAAAACTTGGTTGGTGATGTATTGACATGCCAACGCAGTAATCGGGGTTTTTTCTGATGGTTTCCAAACACAAACATCACCGCAAACCCAAGCTAATGCCGAATTCCAACTCCAAACGGCTACCGGAAAATTAAATGCACTAATGATTCCTACAACGCCTAACGGATGATATTGCTCATACATTCGATGCCCTGGACGTTCAGAATGCATGGTAAGCCCATATAATTGTCGGGACAAACCAACCGCAAAATCACAGATGTCAATCATTTCTTGAACTTCCCCCAATCCCTCTTGTAAGGACTTCCCCATTTCATAGGAAACTAAAATCCCTAAGGCTTCCTTATGAACTCGTAATTGATCTCCTAATTGACGAACTAATTCTCCACGTTTTGGTGCTGGCACCAAACGCCAAGCAGTAAATGCCTCTTGAGATTTTTGGATAATTCGATC
The DNA here is from genome assembly GCA_046081745.1 of Flavobacteriales bacterium. Lineage (GTDB taxonomy): Bacteria > Bacteroidota > Bacteroidia > Flavobacteriales_D > Crocinitomicaceae > UBA952. The sequence goes on from JBJTWL010000172.1 coordinate 13,449, forward strand.
ATATTCAGCAGGCGTTATGGGAGTTACGGATGCGATTGTTGCCCCATCAACCGGAGACACAGAAACAATGGTTTGAGCATCAGAGCCAAGGGATTCTGTACCTATAAACCCACCTGGGTTGGTCGCTTTTATTTCAAATTGGGCTAGAATTTCGTGAATTTGCATGGTTAAAATTTTTACAAAGATAAGGGTCTCGTTGGGATAAGTAATCAACCTAAATTACAAAGCAAAAAAAAACCGCCGAAGCGGTTTAATAAGTTACTATGCTTCTTCATCCTCATCTGAATCCGCATCAGAACCTTTAACAGCTCCTCTTGCCATTTTCACAGCAACTACCACTGCATTCGCAGGATCTAAAATTTTAACGCCAGGAATCTCAATGTTTGAAACTCGGAATGAATGACCAATTCGCATTAAGGAAATATCAATTTTAATTTCTTCAGGTAATGCGGAAGGCAACCCTTGACAACGCACATGTCTGAACACTTGCATTAATTTACCTCCGGCCATTACACCACGAGAAGAACCTGTTAAACGCACTGGTAGTTTAACTCGAACTTCTTTACTGTCGTTTAATTCTAAGAAATCCACGTGCTGAACTGTATCCTTCGTAGGATGCTGTTGTAATTCACGAATGATTGCTTTGGTCTTTTTTCCATTGATATCCAATTCAATTTGATATACATCCGGAGAAAAAACTAATTTCTCAAGGGGTACTCGCTTTACTGCAAAATGCGTTTGTTCGCCTTGGCCATAAAGCACGCAAGGAACTAATCCTTCGTTTCGAAGCGCTTTAGCATCCTTTTTCCCTACGTTCGCTCGAAGCGAACCGCTCAACTGTGCTGTTTTCATTTATTATTTATTTAAGGTATTACAAAATGTGAACTAATGGATTCGTTGTTAACCATTCGCTTGATGACATCCGCGAATAAATGGTCAACTGAAACCACTTTTATTTTTCCCGATGCTTGGCGTAATGGAACGGTGTCCGTTACTATAAGTTCGGTTAAATATGATTTTTCTATGCGATCATAGGCTGGTCCTGAAAGTACGGCGTGGGTGCAAAATGCACGCACTGTTTTGGCGCCTCCTTCAATTAACAAATCGGCTGCTGTAGTTAGGGTTCCGGCTGTATCGCACATGTCGTCGATGATGATAACATCCTTTCCCTCTACCTCACCAATCACCGTCATTTCAGCAATTTCGTTGGCTTTCTTTCGGTTTTTATGACACAAGGCTAACCCGCAATTAAGCATCTTAGCATATGAATTGGCACGCTTTGCCCCACCCGCATCAGGTGCTGCTACTACTAAATTATCCAAATTCAATTTCTGAATTTCAGGAATAAATATGGTTGAACCAAACAAGTGATCGACGGGAACTTCAAAAAACCCTTGAATTTGATCGGCATGTAAATCCATGGTCATAATTCGATCTGCCCCGGCAGCCATGAGCATATTAGCAACTAATTTGGCACCAATCGCTACTCTTGGTTGATCTTTACGGTCTTGACGTGCATATCCGAAATATGGAATTACCGCAATTATTTTTCGTGCAGAAGCACGACGTGCCGCGTCCATTAAAAGCAACAATTCAAACAAGTTGTCTTGAGGTGGAACGGTTGATTGAATAATGAAAACATCTTGTCCTCGAACCGTTTCTTCAAAACTAGGTTGGAATTCCCCATCGCTAAACGTGGTGACCTTTACATCCCCCAAGTTAGCGCCATAACAAACTGCAATGTTCGCACCTAAGGTTTGTGTGGCTCTTCCTGCAAAAATTTTAACACCCATGATTTTATGTTTGAGGGAGGCAAAGTTAAGACAATTAATCGGTTGAACAAAATACTTACCTGCTTCAATTTGTTTATTTTTAAGCCATGTCTAACGAAGTTTTCACCCTAAAACAAGTAGCCCAATCGATTCGTAAAACGCTTGAATCAAGGTATGAACGAACGTATTGGGTGAAGGCTGAAATCTACAAAATGAATCTCTTTCCCAGTGGCCATGCTTTTCCAGAGCTTGTGCAGCGAACAGACGGTAAGATTGTTGCCAACTTAAGTGGCGTCATTTGGAAAACCAATTACAGTCGCATCTCAAAACAATTCGAAGCCGCCGTAAAAGAACCATTCACTGAGGGTAAAGAGGTGTTGATGTTGGTGAAAATCACGTTCAGTGAAGTATATGGGCTCAGTCTACATATAACAGATATTGATCCAAGCTATTCCCTTGGGGCGCTCCATAAACTCAAGCTCGAAACGATAGAGGCCTTGAACAAACTTGGTATACTTCAAAGGAATCAATCGCTTCGCTTGCCGTTGGCGAAACGAATTGCTGTCATTTCAGCCGAATCAAGCAAGGGATTATCTGATTTTATGCAGGTGTTGTCAGCGTCTCAATCAAAATTTGGAATCTCCACCTTTCTTTTCAACGCGACCGTACAAGGGGACCAGGCCGTTGAATCCATTTTAAATGCATTTAATAAAATCGAACGGGTTCAAAAATATTTTGATGCCGTGATCATTGTTAGAGGTGGTGGCGCAGAAGTGGGGATGTCATGCTATGATGATTTCAAGCTTTGTAAACGAATCGCGGAATTCCCTTTACCCGTTTTATGTGGAATCGGACATTCCACGAACCTCACTGTGGCAGAAATGGTGGCATTTTCACATGCGATTACTCCATCGGTATTGGCCTCAGACTTACTCAACGTGTTTGAGCAAAAACTTCAAGACCTAAATGTACTTACTACACACCTTGAACAGGTCAAAAATGAACTTATTGCGGATACAAAACGGGTATTCCTCAAAACCATTTCTAGTATTAACGGCGTTACCAAGTGGCGATTTGAACGCATTAATAATCAATTGATATCCTTGGAGCAACGCAACATCCAAGAAATCCGGCACGTACTTTCTTTTCACAATCAATATATGTCAAGCTGTCCAATTGCGATTCATACGTACGTGAAAAAATCGCATCAAACAGAACATCACCGAAGAACCATGCTTGAGCAACAACTCCGCTTTACCACGAGCCGCATGGTCGATAAAGATTTAAGCCGGATAGAATCTCTGGAGAAGCAAGTTCAATTAATGAGCCCTTCCGCTGTTTTAGCGAGAGGATTTGCCATCGCACGAAGTAACGGAAAGGCCTTGTTGAGTAAAACTGAATTACAACCAGGGTCAATGATTCAAATTGAATTGAGTGATGGGTCTGCTGAAGCGGAAGTTAAATCAACCTAGGTTTTACCTACCTTTGCCCTATGGACGAAACCTTTGGTAAAGCGCATCGGATTTTCTTGAAAAAAGAAATTGACCATGTATTTTCCATGAAGGATAAAGTACATGTTTTTCCTTTTTTATCACATATTGCGTGTGAAGCGTCAGATGAACCGAGTTTTGCTGTTTTAATTACAGTTCCTAAAAAGAAAATTAAAAAAGCCCATGACCGAAATCGAATAAAACGTCTGATTCGAGAAAGTCTTCGCCGTCAAAAAGCTCCCCTTTTAAAATATGCAGCGAATGAAAAGGTAAAAATTCTATTCACTATCGTTTATCTTTGGGAAGAAATACCTGTAGATGACCTCATCGAACAAAAAATTAAAAAATTAATATCTCGTATATGCGAACCATCATAAATTATAGTCTTTTTCTTTTGTCGTTTTTATTTTGCTTCGGAAGCTATGGACAGTCAGAATCCTTCGAGGAGCTTAAGAGTTTGGAATTAATGGACCAAATCTATGAGCATCTTGATATGTATTTTGTAGATGAGGTAGCACACGGGAAATTATCAAAAACGGCAATCGATGCCATGCTCAAAGAGTTAGACCCATATACGGTATACTATCATGAGGCAAACATCGAAGACTATCGGTTAATGACCACCGGCCAATATGGTGGAATTGGGGCATTAATTGGCTCCATGGACAATGAAATTTATATTACGGATCCATATGAAGGAAATCCAGCACAAAAAGCGGGATTGCAAGCGGGAGATAAAATTCTTCGAATTGATAAAAAATCATTTATTGGAAAGACCGTTGAAGAGGCCTCTAATGCATTAAAAGGACCTAAAGGAACCAATGTGAGTATTGAAATTGAACGAAATGGGAAAATCATGAACATCGATGTACTGCGCGATGAAATAAAAATCCCAGACATCCCTTATGCCGGCATGCTCTCGGAAAAAACAGGGTATATTTCCTTGAGCAGCTTTACCCAAACTGCCAGTGAAGAGGTCAAAAAGAACCTTCAAACGCTGCAAACAAAAGGTATGACCAATTTGATCCTTGATTTGCGTGGAAATGGTGGGGGGCTATTAATGGAAGCTGTTAAGATTGTTGGTTTTTTTGTTCCAAAAGGTCAAGTAGTGGTTACCACCAAAGGACGTTCTAAGCAAGAAAACATGGTATATAAAACCTTAGAGGCTCCCATTGCAGAAAATTTACCCTTGGTTATTTTGATTGACGAAGGAAGCGCCTCCGCCAGTGAAATAGTAGCGGGTTCGTTGCAGGATTTGGATCGAGCCGTTGTGGTTGGAAGTACTAGCTATGGTAAAGGTTTGGTTCAACGTACCTTCGACCTTAAATACGGATCTAAAATGAAACTAACCATTGCAAAGTACTACACGCCTTCTGGACGATGTGTGCAACGGTTAGAATATTATGATGATGCCAACGGCGGAAAACCTAAGGAAATTGCAGATAGCCTTCTGCAAAAATTCAGCACCAAAAATGGAAGACAAGTAATTGACGGGAGAGGAATTGAGCCCGATATTAAAGTAGAAGACTCTATTTATAGTGATTACACCCGAGCCCTAATCACTAAACATCACATTTTTTACTATGCCACAAGTTTTCGTAACGCGCATCCATCCATCGCGTCTGCTGAAACGTTTGAACTATCAACTGCCGATATCGAACAATTTACGGCCTATTTGGCAAATAAAGGGTTTGTTTATACATCTCCCGAAATAAGAGCCCTCGAGCGCATAAAAACAGAACTTGAAAAGAACCAGCAATTCGAAGGCGTATCAACAGAGTTCAATGCGTTAAATGAGAAGCTAAAGATGGCTTCAAATACATATTTTGAATTGAATAAATCTGAAATTAAAGAACTATTGGAACAGGAAATTATCGGACGATATTATTATCAAAAAGGTCAAAATATATTTGCGTTTAAATCAGATGAAATCGTAACAAGAAGTGTTGAGATTCTTAACAACGAGGCGCTTTATAAATCAACCTTACATATTAAATAAATAGGGCATTGAAGTTTTTAAAGAAACACGTAGATTCAATTTACTTCTATTTAAGTCTTAGCTTTCTGGTGGGGTTGACCTGCAGCAAGTTTTTAATGTCTATATCGCTTATTTTACATGCCTTGATATTCTTAATCGCCGGGAATTACAAAGAATTTTGGCAGCGACTTCTTTCCAATAAATGGCTTTTTATCCTTGTAGTGTTTTGGTGTTTGCATGCCTTGAGCCTAACTTGGAGCAGCAATCTGGATGAAGGGTGGGATGGTCTTCGAGTTCGAATTTCCCTTGTTTCGCTACCGATACTGTACATTGGCACGCTTTCGTGTAGCCAACAACAAATCTTCACATATGCAAAGATTCTAATGCTAACATGCGTTGTTGTTATGGGTTTAAATGTGATTCATTATGGCGTATTAAGACAGAATAATTTAGCCTTGGACATCCGTCAACTCAGTTGGTTTGGGTCGCACATACGGTTTGGAATTTTAGTGTCTTTCTCGGGTATACTGGCATATTTCCTTTGGAAAAAGCAAGCACTTTCTATGGTTTTAATGTTGACTTATTTCATGCTTATTGGATGCTACACGGTGTATAGCCAAACGTTTAGCGCCTTACTTAGCGCATCGTTAGTTGCACTCGTTATTGGATATGATTTAGCCCAATCGTCACGTTCCGCTCGCCTGATTGCTATTTGCGCTATCATTTTAATTGCAATTCCTGGGGCAATCGCTATTCGGTATCTTGCTACACCAAATCCTATTTGTGGTACCTTTTCTTCCCCAAAACAAGCCCGTGCTGCTTGGTCTTTGCGCTCAAATTATCAATTAAACGGTTTAGATCGTAAAGGACAAGGGTTAACCCGCACCGCAGAACGTTATTTATGTGCTAAAAAAATGTCGCTTTCCTCCATTTCAATTCAAAAACTGAGTAAACAAGACATCATAAATATTGAAAATGGATTTACGAGTTCACACGCAGCGAAAGGCGGAGTCTGGAGCCGCTTGGAGGAGGTTAAGTTTGAATTACATGAGGCCAGTGATCCAAATGGACATTCGCTGCTACAACGCTTCCAATACTGGAACACGGCCTGGGATCTCATAATCGATCATCCGTGGATTGGCGTTGGTCTTGGAGATATTAATGCTGAAATGGCACGTAAATATAATGAAAGAGGATCAACACTGCAGCCTGAAAATCGACACCGCAGTCACAACATGTATTTAACTACATGGATGGGGATTGGGGTTGTCGGATTCATACTTTTGATTTTAGGAGTTGGATATTTTGGAATCGTAGGATATAAGCAACACCACCTTGTATTATTGGCATTTAGCCTAATTGCGGGCATAACCATGTGCTTAGAAGACAGTATAGAAACACAAGCAGGCGCATCTTTTGTTGGCTTTTTCCTAGCTATTCTATGTGCACAACAAGCAAGAACCGTTTGGACCATTAAAAATTACTAATTTCGCAGGTATGTCAATTGAAGTTCAAAACCTAACAAAGTTTTTTGGGGAACAAGCCGCAGTCAACGACATTTCGTTTGAAATCGGGAAAGGTGAAATTATTGCATTTTTAGGTCCAAATGGTGCGGGAAAATCTACCACCATGAAAATGATTACAGGGTATATCCCTGCAAGTTCAGGTTCCATAAAAGTGAACGGTATAACCGTAGATGTTGATGACCTTGAAACTCGAAAAATTATTGGTTACCTCCCAGAGAACAACCCCTTATACCTTGACATGTATGTTAAAGAGTATCTTCATTTCGTAGGGTCGATTTACAAGCTAAAAGACCTGAAAAATAGAGTGAATGATATGATTAAGATGGTGGGGTTGGAGTTAGAACATCATAAAAAAATCGGTGCACTTTCCAAAGGATATAAGCAACGGGTAGGACTGGCCCAAGCATTTATTCATGACCCGCAAGTATTAATTTTAGATGAGCCTACTTCTGGACTAGACCCTAATCAATTGGTAGAAATTCGGGAATTGATAAAAAAAATCGGTAAAGAAAAGACGATCATGTTATCAACGCACATCATGCAAGAAGTTGAGGCAATCTGTGATCGTGTGATCATTATCAATAAAGGGAAAATTGTTGCCAATAATAATCAGCAAGCGCTAAATTCTAAGCCTGAGGTTCAAACCATTTATATTGAATTCGACGGTGCTGTAAGCAATCAAGCCCTTTCAAAGATCGCCGGTGTTACTACGGTTAAAGCCTTAGGAAATGGGTGGTTGATTGAAGGGAATTCTGACCAAGATTTACGTAAAAACGTGTCAAAGAAAGCCCAGGAAGAAGGATGGTTAATTATAACCTTGAAACTTGAAAAAAAGAGTTTGGAGGCTGTATTTAAAGAATTAACAAAAAACTAGGATGAATTTTATTGAAGAAATGACATGGCGCGGAATGATCCATGATATCATGCCCGGAACTGCTGAAGCCCTAAGCAAAGGGATGTGTAGTGGATATATCGGTTTCGATCCTACCGCAGATTCGCTGCATATTGGGAGTTTAGTGCAAATCATGACATTAGTACACTTTCAGCGTGCAGGACATAAACCGATGGCGCTCGTGGGTGGTGCCACAGGCATGGTAGGAGATCCATCGGGCAAATCTCAAGAACGAAATTTATTAGATAAGGAAACACTTGATCACAACATTAACGGCGTAAGGAAGCAACTAACACACTTCTTGGATTTCGAAGGACCAAATGCGGCTGAATTAGTAAACAACTATGACTGGTTTCAAAACATGTCCTTTTTAGAGTTTATCCGGGATGTGGGAAAACACATTAGCGTGAATTACATGATGGCCAAAGACTCAGTAAAATCACGCTTAGAAACAGGCATGTCGTTTACTGAATTTTCATATCAGTTGGTGCAAGGGTATGATTTTTATTATCTAAACCAGCATAAGAATTGCATTGTTCAGCTCGGAGGCTCTGATCAATGGGGAAATATTGTCACCGGGACGGAACTCATTAGAAGAAAATCTGGAGGGGAAGCCTATGCAGTGACTACACCCCTCATTAAAAAAGCGGATGGAAGTAAATTCGGGAAAACCGAAGGGGGTAATGTGTGGCTTTCAAAAGAACGAACAAGTCCCTATAAATTCTATCAATATTGGCTTAATACAAGCGATGTAGATGCGCAAAGCTATATTCGCATATTTACCTTATTGTCTAAATCAGAAATTGAACAATTAGAAAGCCAACACCAAGAAGCACCTCATTTACGTATTTTACAAAAAGCACTCGCAGAAGACATTACTAAGCGTGTTCATGGTCAAAAGGAACTAGAGGCTGCCATTAATGCCTCTGAAATCCTGTTTGGTAAAGCCACGAAAGAAAGCTTACAACAGCTTTCAACTGAAGATTTCTTGGCCGTCTTTGAAGGTGTGCCACAAGCGATTATCCCGAAATCCTTGATTACTGAAGGTATCCCAATCATCGACGCCTTAGTTAAGGAATCTAATTTTCTATCATCTAACGGAGAAGCGCGTCGTGAATTAAAAGCAAATTCCATTTCAGTAAATAAGGAAAAGGTAGATGAATCGTTTGTTTTAAATGAAAGTCATTTGTTAAATAATCAATTTTTACTGCTTGGTAAAGGAAAAAAAACCAACTTTATTCTTCGGTGCCAGTAACACGTTCGTGGCACAATCATTGATTTAGTCCTCTAAAATCATTGCCATGAAAACAACGTTTAAATTTTTTGGACTTGCAATCACTTGCATTCTATTGCTTTCTGCGAGTAACACCCCGGAATATCCTGAAGTGGAAAATGAATCGTTTAAGATCGGTGAAAAGCTCCGTTATCGCATTAGTTATGGTTTTATTGATGCCGGTGAAGCTACCTTGGAAACCAAATATACAGACAAGAAGGGGGACAATCGAAGTTTATACCATGTAGTAGGCATTGGAAAAACCCTCGGCGCATTTAATTCTGTGTTTAAAGTAGATGATCGGTATGAATCTTACATCGACAAAAAAAGTATTATGCCTTGGTATTTTGTGCGACGCGTGGATGAAGGAGGTTATAAAATCAAGCAAGATTACACCTTCAAACACAACATAGAGAAAGTAGATAATGGCAAAGGGAAAACCTTTAAAACCCCTATGGGTGTTCAAGATATGATTTCATGTTTTTACTATGCCCGAACGCTAGATTTTAACAACATAAAAAAAGGAAAGGTATTCTCAATACCATGTTTCATGGATGATGAGCTCTTTACCCTAAAAATAAAATACAAAGGGGATGAGGAAATCAACCTACGAAAAGGCACCTTTAAATGTATGCGCTTTGTACCGGTAGTACAAACTGGTCGCTACTTTAAGCACGAAGAAGACGTTAGCTTTTGGGTAACCAAAGATAAAAACCGCATTCCTGTGTTAATTAAGGCGAAAATACCCGTTGGAAATGTTAAAATGCACCTTGTCGGGTGGTATGGTCTTAAAAACGAATTAAGCAGTAAGATCAAATGATTAACATGGCATCGCCATATGAATAAAAACGATATTTCTGTTTTATAGCCTCATGGTATGCCTGCATCATTAAGTCATGACCAGCAAACGCTGAAATCATCATGAGCAAGGTTGAAAGTGGCGTATGAAAGTTTGTAATTAAGCAATCTGCAACCATAAAATCGTAGGGCGGAAAAATGAACTTGTTGGTCCAACCATCAAAAGGCTTTAACATCCCTTCGGTAGAAACAGAGGATTCGATTGCACGCATGCTTGTAGTACCAATAGCGCATACCTTCTTCTTGTTTCGTTTAGCTTCATTTACAATATTTGCTGCTTTTTCAGGAATAATAACTTGCTCAGAGTCCATTTTATGCTTGGTAAGGTCTTCCACCTCAACTGAACGAAAAGTACCTAATCCTACATGCAATGTCAACTCAGCGAAATTTATTCCCTTCAATTCTAAACGCTTCAATAACTCACGCGAGAAATGCAACCCTGCTGTTGGTGCAGCTACAGCTCCTTCCTCTTTGGCGAAAATGGTTTGATACATTTCCTCATCCATTGGTTCTACCTCACGTTTGATGTATTTTGGAAGTGGGGTTTCACCCAGTTCTGTGATAATTTTCTTGAATTCCTCATAAGGTCCATCAAACAAGAACCTCAAGGTTCGTCCGCGGGAGGTGGTGTTATCAATAACCTCAGCTACAAGCGAATCATCTTCACCAAAATACAATTTGTTTCCTATTCGAATTTTCCGAGCAGGATCCACTAAAACATCCCATAAAAAACTCTCTCGATTCAATTCGCGTAGTAAAAAAACTTCAATTTTTGCTCCGGTTTTTTCTTTGTTTCCGTACATACGAGCAGGAAAAACTCGGGTATTATTTATAATCATAACATCCCCATCATCGAAATAGGAAAGTACATCTTTGAATAACTTATGTTCTATTTTACCCGTTTTGCGATGCACTACCATTAATCGACATTCGTCACGATTTTCAGAAGGGTACTCAGCTATTAATTCTTGGGGAAGATCGAAGTTAAACTCCGATAATTTCATTTTACTCATATATTCTAAATAGGGTGCAAAGATACAAACCTAACATAGCGTTTGTCAAGTTTTCTAGAAGGTATTTTAGTTTTCTTTTAAAATACTGATTAAAATCAGTAAAAAATACCACCATCATCATTCTTTAGCCCATTGAAATCAAAGAATTTTGACAAAAAAACAATGAATATTGAAAAACACTTAGAAAGCGAGTACAACCGATTTGGACTCATTGCTGTCCTTATTTTACTAATTGATTGTCTGGGTGGAATCACCGTTGGAATGGGCGCTATAAAAGATACCTGGGCCTTAATCTTGGTTGTTTTACCTTCCATGATAACATTGAGTTTATTGCTTGCTGTAGCGCCAATGAAATGGATTTATAGAACGGCAAGTGTTTCTATTGCACTTGATGTGATCCTGATCATCTTTTATTTAATGAAGTAATCAGTTTGGACCTAACGTTATAAAAATCACAAACACAAGCCAATTAATCCAACCATTCAAGTGTTAGGTTCGCTGATTATTAGGGAATTTTTAAACGTTGTCCTATACGAATGGTATCTGAAGAAAGACCATTTGTTCGTTTAATTGCAGCAACCGTCGTGTGATGTTTACTGGCAATTTCCGATAAGGTGTCCCCTGATTTAACCACATAAAACGTACTCGATTTAGGAGGGGTGGGTTTGGGTGAGATGGATGCTGATGTAATTGCCTTATAATCTTTTAACGGAATGTACAATTCTTTAATGTTAGGTTCACTGTTCAATCGATTTAAGGTATTTATAAATGACGTATACAACAAACCACCTTTCACTTGGTACCCTATTTTCGTTAAATGAATATGGTCGTTTTTTGCATAACCTAACGAGGCCCACGTCCTAATGGTATTCAATCCGCCGGATAAATCATACCAATTCCAAAATAGACAATCATTCTTTCTGGCCAAACTATCCATAAGATCTCGAAATAAAACCCCTGCCGTAATGGGATGCTTTTTGTAAAATAAATCTTGAGTACTGGTCAATACAATCATGACTTCAGGCACCATTGATTTCCACCAGCTTATCGCTTTTTCTACCTCGTTTGCCAATGAAGCCTCCACACGATTTTCATATAAAATATCATTTGTGCCAAAATCTAAGATCACGATATCTGGGTTAATTAATGGAAGTTGTTCTGGAAGTTTCTCCAGGATTAAAATCGATCTAAATGCGGCAGCCCCTACACCTGTAGAATGATAAATCACCCCTTGATTAGCTTCGTCTTCTACATTAATCCCATAAAACCTAAACCGCTGAGCATGGTGGTTTTTCTTTGCAATTAATTGAATAGAACGAATTGAATCCATCCAAATAAATGAAGCGCCTTGTGGAACGAAATTCAGCGCGCGTATCGTGGAATCATTCACCTTGACCTCCAACTCCATGGTTCGGTCATCTCGTTCATAGAGTATGGTGATCTTATTCTTGGTTGCCGAAATAGCTTTTTTCATTCCAAAGCTCAATGTGGCTATGGTATCCGTTGTTTCTACGACCATCCCGCAAATACCAAGGGGTAATTCTAGTTTTTTTCCTTGATAACTTTTATTGTAAGACCAATTACCGGTATAGGTAGACGAATAATTAATAGAAGAATAGGTGTTCGCTGCACCGTAACTAAACAACAGTCCCCGACCCCCATTACCAAACGTATCTTGAAACTTTGTACGCGCAATTGTCGTTGGATTTTCGGCTTGAATATGGCTCCCCCCATAATGTAAAATCACTACTTTATTGGTGTCTACTCCGTCGAAATGCGCCTTTAATTTTTGTAAAGAAGTTCCACTATATCCTTGAATAAAAGCGTACGAAGAATCAATGTTTAATTCACTTGGTATTTGGGCATAACAAAACCCAAAAAACATGAAACTTAGGCATATTAGCGTTTTCATTGGTTGCTTGTACTGTCAGTTCCTGGAACCTCTTCAATTATGGTTTCATCCCCCTCTACGTTCTCAGGAGGCACATAAACTCCACTTTGTGTAGCTAATCTTCGCATCATACCAATCGTTCCTTTACTCATAGCCGCATACATTCCGACCGAAAAAACAATGTCATTAATGCCATTCTCCTTAATGATCTTCGTTAAATTCTGCTTTGAGTATCTTAAGTCTACCACCCATATTTCTTGATAGTGGTTCACTAAATATACCGCAAATGCATTTCCCATGGAGTTTTTGATAACCACCGCTTTCTTCCCATTTTTAATTCCGGTTTGAATTCGAATTAGGGGTTCATCTCCGCCTAAGAAAGTTGAATAGGTGTTTCCTCCGGAACTGCTCTCATAAAATACTTTAGTTTTTGACGGTTTATCGGTATTGTACGGACCAAATTTAACGGCTTCAGTTTGGACCTTGGGTACCCAGTATTCCATCGTATCTGGATGCGCACGAACCGTTGGGTCTTGCGTATGCTGATACATGGTACCTAGGAAATTATACTTAACCTTCTTTGTCATTTTTTCCATGGGCACTGCGTCAAAGCCTGCTGCCTTACAAAAGGCCACATAGCCGTAATATGCCCCTAGTGGTTTCCAATGATGGTCTGTTCCAAAGTACAACTTGGTATTCGAGTGTTCGTTCAATTCACCAAATACATCACAAAAAATAGCCCCGTCTTTCAGGTTGTTTTTAATGGCTAATAGCGTACGTTTGTTTTGACCGTTATAATGTGCATATTTTTCAACAGGAATAAAGGCTGAAGAAAGGGGGGCAACTGCAGAAAATACGCGAACCCCTTTAAACGTTCGAGCGTACTCATTTACCATCTCAGCAAAGTACTTTGACATGGCTGGGCTTCCTCCTCCCATGGGGTAAACACAACCATCTATAATGAGCATGGACCCTGCATATTTTTCTTCAAATTCATCTAAAAACGCCATTTGATTCTTGGTGGTGTCCTCCGATTCACCCTGAGATTTATTGCTTCTTTTAGGGATTACAACAACCCGTTCACTGTTTTTAAGTTGAAATCCTTTAGCCGCATGAAAATAATTTGTTGAAGAAATAAAACCGGTTCTAAAAGGAAAATGATCATCAATGTACTTGTCTACTTGTTTAGTCCAAGTTCCCGAAAGATAGTCTTTGGAATTAAACGCTGGGAATGCAGCTAATTTGCGTTTTTCATGTTCGGATTTCACCGACTTTGGTAATAAAAAATAAGCTATTGGAAAACCCAACACCAAAATGAAAAACAAGAATACGTTTATCTTTTTATCCATCAGAACCTGGTATATAAAAAGGGGTTAAACGTGGCATTGACGAGGAGCATGGTAGACAATACTAACAAAAATGCATTCGCAAATGGCCTAACAAATGAGTATCTCGAAGCAAGTTGATTTCTAAGGGGGTGTTCTGCATTGTAAATTTCATCCCATGGAATACATAATATAATGACTAGGACAAGCCAAAATGCGTGTGAAGTAATATCCGAAAGGAATCCAGGGTTTATGGGGTGTTTCGAATAAAACAGGTTGCCAACGAAGTAGCTCAGCTGATTAAAATCAACAAAATAAAAAATTGCCCTGCTAAAAACAATTAAGATTAAGGTGTATCCGTGTTTTAAAAACCGGGGGGTTTTATCTAATATAAATTTTAGGTGTTTTTCTAATACCATAAGTACACCGAAATAC
>JBJTWL010000173.1:0-33742 GCA_046081745.1 Flavobacteriales bacterium
ATTTGTAGCTTGCTCCAATCCAATGTCTTCCACCACAAAAATTCCTGATTTGGCATACTTCTTCTTTTCAAACATGGTACTTGCTGTCCATTTGTAGGTGCCAGATGGTAAGGTTCCCAAATCAAGCGTATAATGATTTCCTGAAACATTGAATCTATTCGTGTATTTTTTTCCTGTTGGTCCAATCAAGGTAAGGTTTATTACAGGCTTTGTAATGGGTTCCAAGCTGGCATTATAAAAATTTGCGTTGACACCAATACGATCATATTTACCAAAACGCTTTTCAAATTGAACGCTAAGTCCCATTCCGGCACGTTTAACCATGAGGTAATTAAAGGATTTTGAAAAGAGCTCCGTAAAGTAGTCGTAATGTTGGTATTTCATAAATTCATTTAATTTCCAACGCCAAACACCCTCTCCATAAATTACCCCGTATGGAACATTCTGTTTTGTTTTTCCAAAATAAATCAGGGGTTCTTTTTTTACCGAATTACCAACACGCTGATTTAACAAAGCCTCTGTGTTGCCTAAGGGATTTAAGGCACCGAATTTGGTGCTAAGCGGAGGGTAGTAGGGTATTCCCTGCTTGCATTCTTCGCTTAATTCAAACGCATTAAATCCCGGGTTCAAACTTCCTTGTACCTCATCGCTTTGACTTCTACCGTTCGTATTGGCAAAGATTTTCAGTTTACTCAAATCGGGATTTGAAGCAGAAGGACTGATCACATAAAATACAGGGATACGATGTTGTTCCAAATACGCGCTCACATTCGGATCGAATTGGAAGGTGGGATTATGCCAAACTACCAAATCTGGTTTCAGCCCCTTATCCAATAATTCTTTCGTGCTAACAAAGGTGCTTTGGTAATTTTCATTCGCTGAGGCAACTGCTCGAAGCGCAGCCAAATCTGGATGCACACCGTTTGACATAAAACAAACACTGTTTCGTGAATCAACCACCTCAATGTAACAGGTTTTTGTATTGTTTTTTCTCGAAAATTCTCCATCGAGGTATTCTACACTTACGGTGTAGGGTTGAAATCCAACCTTACTTGCAATAACGTCAAATCGAACTTGTTTGAAATTGTACGTTTGATTGGTATACTTAACCACTTGCGAACCCACAGTTTTTCCTTGTTGGGATAAGGTTACCTTAACTTGTTTCTGTTTGATTTTAAATGCTTCTAGGTCAACTTCAATTGGAAATTCATCGCGCAGAAACACGACGTCATTGTAATACAAATTGGTGATAATTTGGTCCTTTTTTGGAGTGGTATCTCCAATTCCAAGGGTGAATATAGGGGTAAGATTAATTTTCTCGGCTGGGTATGTAGGGTTGTCCCCCACGTTGTAATTTCCATCTGATGCGAATAATATGGCACCTATATTTCGGTTCAAGTATTGTTCTGCAATGTAGTCAAAGGCTTTTGCATGGTTTGATTCCTGTTCGTTGAAAGTGAGCGAACCATTTTCCTTAATCGATTTCCCAGCGGTGTAAAATGCCAATTGATATTTCCCGGCAAATTGATTTTTTATAGCGTTGATCAGTTCATTCATTGTCCGTTTTGTTTCAACACTGTCTTTGTATTGAACTATTGAACTTGAATTATCTAAGACGGTCAGTAGGATAGGGTCCTCTACTTCCGTGTGATTGATTAACAGGGTGATTTCTAAAAGTAAGGTAAGTAATAGAAATATTCCACCACCCCTCAATAAGGGAATCCCCCATCTAACAACTTTTTTTTGACTGTTTAACCAATTATTTCCTTTATAAAAATACCACGTAATTGCCCCCGAAATTGCCAACAGCAGGAGCAACCAAAAAAAGGAAGATGATGCGGACATTGACATATGACAAAAATAAGGATTCGATTCAAGTTATTGCGGTGATATGAAATTAAAAATGATTATTTATCTACATTTGCACAAAATATTACGCCATGTCAAAAACTGTTTATATTCTTTCCGCTGTTCGAACGCCAATGGGCTCATTTCTCGGAGGCTTATCCTCTGTTTCAGCTACTCAACTCGGTTCTATTGCCATTAAAGCGGCCGTTGAACGATCTGGTGTGAGCGTTGAACATGTTGATGAAGTTTTTATGGGTAATGTCCTTCAAGCCGGTGTTGGTCAGGCACCAGCTCGACAAGCAGCCTTAGGTGCTGGATTAGGTCAAAACGTACCGTGTACTACGGTGAATAAAGTATGTGCTTCAGGAATGAAATCCATCATGTTAGGAGCGCAATCTATTCTTGCCGGAGATAATCACGTCGTTGTAGTTGGCGGAATGGAAAGCATGTCTCAAACACCGCATTATGTGAGTGGAAGAAACGGAACGAAATTCGGAAACATAACCATGTTAGATGGAATAACGAAAGACGGCTTGTTAGATGTGTATTCAAATGTTCCCATGGGGAACTGTGCAGAACTGTGTGCTAAAGAACACAATATTACGCGTGAAGATCAAGATGCATTTGCGATAGAATCTTATCGTCGTGCAGCTGCAGCATGGGAAGCTGGTAAATTTACAGATGAAGTGGTTCCGGTGCCCGTTCCTCAACGTAAAGGAGACCCAATTATGGTTTCCAAAGATGAAGAATTTACCAATGTATTTTTGGATAAAATCCCAACGCTTCGGCCTGCATTTGACAAGGAAGGTACCATTACTGCAGCCAATGCATCCACATTAAACGATGGAGCTTCCGCCTTGGTGCTAGCCTCTGAAGAAATGGTAGCGAAGCTTGGATTAAAGCCATTGGCAAAGATCGTTTCCTATGCCGATGCAGCGCAAGCTCCTGAATGGTTTACAACAGCGCCATCACTTGCTATTCCTAAAGCCTTAGATAAAGCTGGATTGACGACATCGGATGTTGATTATTGGGAACTAAATGAAGCATTTTCTGTGGTTGGTATAGCAAATACTAAGATTCTTGGATTAGATCCAGCCAAAGTCGATGTTAACGGAGGTGCCGTAGCACTTGGACATCCGCTTGGGAATTCTGGATCTCGGGTGATTGTTACCTTGATCCACGTGCTCAAACAAAACAACGGTAAGATTGGGGGCGCCGGTATTTGTAACGGTGGAGGAGGAGCTTCTGCACTCATTATAGAAAACCTGTAATTCTAACGGCGTTACCGGATATTAAAGGGTTGGTATTGCCAACCTTTTTTTATGCTACCAACTTCCGCTGGCACCGCCACCGCCAAAACTTCCACCACCAAAACCTCCAAAGCCACCCGAAGAACTGCCTCCACCGCCACCAAATCCACCACCATATCCTCCCCAATATCCTCCTCGATATCCGCGTCCTCCAATAGTGGTTCCACCACCACCCTTGGTTATGGCATAAATTACAAGGATTAAAACAAGAATAGCGAAAACACCCCCGACGATGCTACCCAATCCTGGTCTTTGATAGTCTTTATAGCTGTATTCTTTTTTTGCAAGGTCTTTTAATACCTTCAACGAACTTTTAATAGCCGTAAACGGACTGTCTTTTTTCATATTCGGGATAAATTCCCGATCAATAATATCCTTACAAACCAAGTCGGGTATGACCCCTTCTAATCCACGGCCAACTTGAATGGTTACTTTGCGTTTTCCATCACCAAAAGGCTTGATTAACATGACAATGCCGTTGTCGCGTTCAGCGGTTCCAACTCCCCACGCTTCCCCTAATTCATCCGCATATTGCTCAATTTCCATGTCCATTAAGTCATCAACAACAACGACAACAATCGCGTTGGATGTTTCTTCTTCAAAGGCACGAAGTTCTTCCTCAATTTGGGCTGCATCTGCATCACTTAAAAAGCGCTCTTTCCCAAATTCATTATATGCAGTGGGTGGGTTACTCGGCCTTTCAGGGATTTGTCCGAACGCGGTAAAGCACGAAATAACAAAAAGTAGCCAGATCATTCTCATGCTTCGGTGATTTCGTTACTCAATTCATTCGGATTGTCCTCGTTCACTGGAAAATACGCGCTTAGTTTTTCGCCAATGCGTTGAATGGCCTCACAAATACCCTGACTATATTGGTCGTTTCGAAATGCCTCGGTCAAACTGTGGTAAAGTTCATCCCAAAATCCCTCTGGGACCTGATCGTTTATGCCTTGATCGCCTAAAATTGCGAGCTGTTTTCGTGCAAAACAAATATAAATTAATACGCCGTTTCGCGCATTAGTCTTGGTCATTCCCAAACGTTCAAAAATATGCTTTGCTTCGATAAATGGGTCTTTTCCGCCTTTTTTATCTAAGTGAACGCGAATTTCACCGCTGGTTAGTTCTTCTGCCGCTTGAATCGCTTGAACAATCGACTTTTTGTCAAGATCGGTTAGCATCTTATTGAAAGTTGACGTCCGGTGCTTTCTCTGCGCCTGTCATTGCCTTGAACATTTCTTTTCGGGGGAAGGTTTCTTTGTTTAAGAACATACTCGTAAAGAATCCTCGAATGTGTGTGTTGTAATTCTTTACCGATTCGTTGTATACATCTCGTTCACGTTTGATTCGGTTCTCGGTACCTTCCAACTGTACTTGAAAATCACGAAAATTTTGGGTGGATTGAATAGTTGGGTAGGCCTCATACATTAAATTGATGGCAGTGTTGATTTTTTTACCCATCAGTTCCATGTCCTCCGGTGTTTTTGCTTCCACGATTCCAGCACGCGCTTGGGTAACTTGTGTTAGGATTTCTTTTTCATTCTTCGCGGCAGCCTTTACCGTTTTCATCAGGTTGGGAATTAAATCTAAACGGCGTTGATAGGCAGATTGTACGTTACCCCATTTTTCGTCTACGCTTTCTTGTAAACCAACCGCCTTATTGTAGGCATTGTAATAAGCTAAAAACCCGAGCAACAAAATTCCTCCAATGGCGATTAATGCAATAGTTCCTTTTTTCATATTATTTCAATTTTAATCAAAGCTAATATCTTTTTAGTTCGTGTTGTCTTCCTTAACAATTTTTATTGTTTCACACAATCTGCTTGGTAATCTTTGTGTTTAAATTGGATCCAGTATTCTTGAAACCCTTCCTCGTTTTTGTAAAATTGATACGCTGAATTTCCCACGCTGCATCGTTCCGATAAGCCTTCCCTGAGTTCCTTAAATCGTTTGTTTAATAAAAGGATCGGTTGGTAATTCCAACTTCCGCAATGCTCTATTCCGGTAAAGGCATCACATTTGGTCACCCGTTTGAAAGGCATTTCAATCGCGTAATACACGCTGTCTACTTGATTTAAGCCTTGAGTTTTAATGCGTACTGCGGCTAAGTCTACCTTGAGATATACCTTTTTCGAATAACGTTCTTTTAAATAGACACCAACTCGTTCGGCAACTTTGTTCGAGAATTGATGAGCAATATCACCATCCTCGTTGTATTCAGGTCCTCTGAAATAACCAATCAATCCTTTATCGTCAATCCGAATGCTATCGTAGTTTGGCTTTGATTTACTAAGTTCAGTTTTCGTAGTATGCTTTGTTTTTTTCTTCGGTTTTTTCACGCTACAATTCAACGTGAGTAATGCGATGCCAGCGCCAAGTACTAAGTAGTTAAAATTCATCTGATTAAAATTTAATCGTAAATTTTGATTAATATATAATTATTTGTTTAATTTTGTGTCACTCAAAGATAGCAATTCAGTGCGCAGTACGGTATAATTTAAATATATTATCCATGGCCCTTTTGCGCAACATTGTCCATATGGACTTAGACACCTTTTTTGTTTCCTGTGAGCGGCTTCTTGATAGTCGCCTCAACGGAAAACCTATTCTTATTGGAGGTACCAGCGACCGTGGCGTTGTGGCTTCATGCAGCTATGAAGCGCGACGTGTTGGGATTCATTCTGCTATGCCTATGAAAATGGCCAAGGAACGCTGTCCAGAAGCCATTGTAATTAAGGGGAATTCAGAGACCTACAGTTACTATTCTCGTATGGTTACCGACATCATTCGGGAAGCATCCCCGTTGTATGAAAAAACGTCAGTGGATGAGTTTTACATGGATTTTACAGGCATGGATCGTTTCTTTGGAACCCTTACGTATGCCACTGAATTGCGTCAGAAAATCATCCGTGAAACCGGTTTGCCCATTTCGTTTGGACTTTCTCAAAATAAAACGGTTTCTAAAGTCGCTACCGGGGAAGCAAAGCCGAATAACCAGCGGATTATATCACACGGAGATGAACGTACTTTTTTGGCGCCTTTATCCGTTGCTAAGATTCCTATGGTAGGTACAAAAACCTATCAAACACTCTGTAACCTGGGCATTCGAAAGATACAAACGCTGCAAGAATTACCCGTTCAACTCATGGAACACGCCCTTGGAGAAAACGGCGTAACGATTTGGAAAAAAGGGCAAGGGATTGACCCTTCCCCAGTAATTCAACACACCGAACGCAAATCCATTTCAACCGAACGAACGTTTGATCACGACACCATTGATGTGCGTAAATTGCAAGCGATTTTAAGTGCCATGGCTGAAAACTTAGCCTTTCAGTTGCGCAGAGGAAGTAAGTTAACCGGTTGTGTAACGGTTAAGATTCGCTTCTCCGATTTTCAAACGCAAACTCTGCAACGTAAGATTCCATATACTGCTGCCGACCATCACTTGTTGCCCCTGGTGACAGAACTCTTTGATCGAATCTATAACCGACGCTTACTGGTCCGCCTAATTGGGGTGCGGTATAGCGACCTCGTGGGAGGAAGTCACCTGTTGAGTTTGTTTGACGACCAAGTAGATTATGCACGTTTGTATCAAGCCATGGACCGCATTCGCATCCGTTATGGAGATCGTGCAGTGATTCGCGCTCTGGGAATGGAGGCACGGACCATCGGACGGTGGAATCCCTTTGACGGTGAAGCGCCGCCCTTATTAGCCAATCGACGAATTTAAGTAAAACACGAATGAAAATTCATTCCTATTTCAGTTTGAAGTATGGCGTTTATGCGCCTGAAACGCTCGTCCAATGGGGTGTAGAGGCAGGGTATGATTGCTTGTTTCTAGCCGACATTAACCATACCGGATCTGCCCTGGCCTTTGTGCGTGAAGCTCAAAAACTAGGCATACGTCCCGTGGTTGGGGTTGATTTGCGCAATGGAATCCATTCGGTAGCCACCCTGATGGCGCGAAATAACCGCGGCGTACATGAGATGAATCAATTTATGACCCCGTTCCTACACGAGGAAAAACCCTTTCCATCCGTATTGCCTCATTTTTCCAATTGTTGGGTGTTTTATCCGCTGGGCACTTCGTTGCCTCGTCCCTTGTTTGCTCATGAATTCTTTCAAATTGATTGGGTTGAATTGGCGCAGTGGGAGCTTCGGTATGCACAGAAATACGATCGAAAAAAGGTAGTGCTGCTGAGTCCCATGATGTTTCAAAGCAAACGGGATTTTAATACCCACCGCTTGCTCAGGGCGATTCATAACAATGTGCTACTCTCTAAGCTCCCTCCGGAGTGGCATGCTCGGGGTAATGAGTTCTTATTGACTAAAACAGCCCTAATCGATGCGTGTGGCGACTGCATTGATTTTTGGAATAGAACGCTAGAGTGTATGAAGGATTGCGATGTTTCTTTTGCCTTTGGGGAAGAGGCGGTACCTCAAAATCCAATTTCTTATGCAGGTTCAAAAGCCATGGATGAACAGCTGCTAAGAAAGTTGTGCGCAGAGGGGATATCGTACCGCTATCCATTGCTAAACGATGAGATTGTAGAGCGCATTGAAAAAGAAATTGACCTCATTGCACAAAAGGACTACTTGTCTTATTTTTTGATTGCTTGGGATTTTACCTCGTATGCGCGCTCGCGCGGATGCTTTTACGTAGGACGAGGGAGCGGCGCAAACAGCATTGTGGCTTATCTCTTGCGCATTACCGATGTGGATCCCTTAGAATTAGACCTGTACTTTGAACGATTCATCAATCTTTATCGAAAAAATCCACCGGATTTTGACATTGATTTTTCTTGGAAAGACCGCGATGAGATTGTGCGGTACATATTTGAGAAATACCCCAATGCCGCATGGTTATGCACTTACAATACCTTTCAGTATAAGGCAACGGTACGTGAATTGGGTAAGGTGTTTGGCTTACCGAAAACCGAAATTGATAAATTGAGTAATCGGAGCGTTTCTCCGAATCAGTTAGACAGTATGTCGGCGCTCGTGTTGCGCTATGCATCGTATATACAAGACATGCCTGCTCATTTGAGTGTACATTCTGGTGGAATCATTATCAGTGAACATCCCATTACTTGGTTTTCAGCCACCTTTATGCCACCCAAAGGATTTCCTACCACCCAATTTTCCATGTTAGAGGCTGAAGATGTGGGCTTGTATAAGTTTGATGTGTTAAGTCAACGTGGATTGGGTAAAATTCGAGAAGCCTTGGACATCATTGCCTATAATCAGCCGGAGGCGCCCTTGGAAGACATACACAACATACAGCAATTCAAGGAGGATCCTAAAATCAGATCCATGTTGTTGGAAGCAAAGGCATTAGGTTGTTTTTATGTGGAATCTCCAGCGATGCGCATGCTCATGGTGAAGTTGAAGGTAGCCACCTACCTTGAATTAGTAGCGGCGAGTTCGATCATTCGTCCAGGAGTGTCCCAATCAGGCATGATGAACGAGTACATTTTACGGCACCGAGACCCAGTGCGAAGAGCTAAGGCGAATCCGTTGTTGTTGGAAATTATGCCAGAAACCTATGGTGTGATGGTCTATCAAGAAGATGTAATCAAGGTGGCGCATTATTTTGCGGGTTTGAGTTTGGCAGAGGCCGATGTTTTACGGCGGGGCATGTCGGGTAAATTTCGTTCTCGGGATGAATTTACGAAGGTGCAGGAGACGTTTTATGGGAATTGTGCGAGCCGTGGCTATGCCAAAGAACTCATTGATGCCGTTTGGAACCAAATTGCGAGTTTTGCAGGCTATGCCTTCTCCAAAGGACATTCTGCATCCTATGCGGTAGAAAGTTACCAGAGCCTTTACTTAAAGGCACATTTTCCCTTGGAGTATATGACCGCTACTGTGAATAATTTCGGGGGGTATTATCGCACTGAAATTTATGTGCATGAGGCCCGTAAATATGGGGCACACATTGAACCTCCGTGCATTCAGAAAGGGTTTCATCCTTGTGTGTTATATGGGAAGCGCTTGATTTTAGGATTTGTATTGGTTGAAGGCCTGGAAGTAGCCGTGGTTCACCATATACTGGAAGAACGCAAGAAGAACGGTGAATTTCAAGATTTTGAGGATTTTTTGAACCGCGTGCGGGTGCCCCTCGATCAATTGGCCCTGCTGATTCGAATCGGAGCCTTTCGTGCCTTTGGGATTGCTCGCAAGCAGTTGCTGTGGCGCGCGCATTATCGCTTGTATAAAGCACCTGTGAAATCAGTACAGGAAGGTTTGTTCGTTGCACCCGTACAGGACTTCGTGCTGCCCGATTTTGAGGAACACCCCATGGAGGAGGTTTTTGATCAGTTGGATTTATTGGGTTTCCCCTTGTGTAATCCATTCGAGCTGCTTTCGGAGGCCATTTCTAAGCACACGCCGGCCGCTCAAATCCCTTACAGTCGTGGGCTTCATGTTGAAACCTATGGCTACTTGGTGGCCGTAAAAAAATCGAAAACGAGTAAGGGAGATTACATGTATTTTGGCACTTTTCTGGATAGGCATGGCGATACCTTGGATACCGTTCATTTTCCAGAATCCGGAAGAAAATACCCCTTTCAAGGAAAAGGAATTTATCGCCTCAAAGGCGTGGTGAGTGAAACCTTTGAATACTTCTCCCTTGAAGTCGGAGAAATGCATAAACTGCGATGGATGGATGATGTTAGGTATCGGGAAGTGGGGTAGTTTTGCAACCTTCCTACCAACATTTTAGGGCTTCCCTTGTTCTAAGTTCATGTATCAACTCAAACGAACACAACTCGTAAAAGCCAATATCGATACGTGTTGGGATTTCTTCTCCTCACCAAATAACTTGGCTAAAATCACGCCTTCCTCTATGGGATTCATCGTTCGCACGGAAGTACCCGAAAAAATGTACGAAGGGCTTATGATAGAATATACTGTAAAGCCCTTATTGGGAATTCCTGTGCGCTGGGTAACGGAAATTAAAACAGTGAGAGAAAATGCCTTCTTTGTGGATGAACAACGGGTTGGTCCCTATACCATTTGGCACCATGAACATCACTTTAAAGACCTAGGGGATTCCGTAGAGATGACAGATATCGTGAGTTACCAATTGCCCTTAGGAGTTTTGGGTCGAATCATGCATGCTTTATTTATTCGTAAAAAACTAGATTCCATTTTTGCTTATCGATTTGAGGTAGTAGAAAAGCTTTTCAATCAGAATTAAGGAGATTGCGTACCTTTGAACCATGAAGTTCAAGGATTATCCCATTCATCCATCCATCCTACAGGCTATTGAAGAGTTGGGGTATAAGCGCCCCACCGATATTCAATACAAAGTAATTCCGCATATTCTCAACGGTGAGGATGTCATGGCGGTAGCGCCTACTGGAACGGGAAAGACCGCCGCCTTTGCGATTCCTTTGCTACACAAAGTGAATGGCTATGCCCGTAAATCTGGAGTTCAAGTGCTGGTTATGGTGCCAACCCGTGAATTAGCGCGTCAAATTGAGCAAGTTTTTCTTGATTTGAGCAAACATTTGTCCATTAGCATTCTCTCCTTAATCGGTGGAGTTGAACAGGAAAGTCAAATTAAAAAGCTAAAAGAAAACACCCAAATTCTAATCACCACACCCGGTCGAATGTTTGATTTGATCGCGCAAGGGTACTTGGATATTTCTACCGTAAAGTTGTGGGTACTTGACGAAGCTGATTTGATGCTTGATTTAGGTTTTGCGCGCGATATTGTGGACGCCAAACGTAAATTGCCACGGTATTTACAAACCCTCTTCTTTACCGCAACCATCAATAAGAAAATAAAATCCTTGGCGTACGATGTGGTAAAAGATGCCATTCGTATTCAGATTACTCAAGGAAATCCAGTGTCAAAAAATGTCGATCATCAGGTTATGATGGTGGAAATGGATGACAAGCGGCATTTTTTGGAGAACATTCTAACGGAATATCCGGAAGATCGGTTTATGATATTTGTTCGAACCAAAGTCCGTGCTGAACGTGTCCAAAAAGCCATGGAACGAATTGGTATTTCCGTAGAGATTTTACACGGAGGTAAAGAACAGAGCGAACGGTTTAATACCCTAGAGCGCTTTCGTACGGGCGCGAATAAAGTATTGGTTACTACAGATGTTGCTTGTAGAGGAATCGATATCCCAGAGGTGGACTATGTTATCAATTATGACCTACCCGATAATCCTGAAAATTATGTACACCGGTGCGGTCGAACGGGTAGGGGAAACCGCCGGGGACAAGCTTTGAGTTTTTGCAGTACAGGAGAGCTTCCAATGTTAGAAACGATTGAAGCTTACACAGGAACGGAAGTAGATCGCTTTGAATTGAACGCCGACGAATACGCAGAAATCCTCCGAGACCAGCTTGATCCTGATGAAAATTGGATTCAACTCATGAAAGAAAACGATACCGAACACTGGGATTAATCCTTCTGTTTCTTCGGTGCAATAACAATCGGCTCAGATACTTTTTCTTTCGTTAAAGCGATGTCAAGCACGGATTTCATGGTTTCCACATAGTGAATTTTTAAGCCCTTCAAATAGCGCGCTTCAATTTCGTCTACGTCTTGTTTGTTCTTGCTACACATGATAATTTCCTTAACGCCAGAACGCTTCGCTGCCAATAATTTTTCCTTAATGCCACCAACTGGAAGCACTTCTCCTCGCAGGGTTATTTCTCCGGTCATGGCAAGATCCTTCTTCACTTTTCGTTGGGTGAATAACGACGCAAGTGAGGTAAGCATCGTGATTCCAGCACTTGGCCCATCTTTCGGAGTTGCCCCTTCAGGAACATGTAGGTGAATGTCGTGGTCGTTGAATACCGCTTGCGGTAAACTCAACCAATCGCTGTGAGATTTTAAAAAGGCTAAGGCAATAACCGCACTTTCTTTCATTACATCTCCTAAGTTTCCGGTAAGGGTTAATTTACCGTTTCCTTGAGCAATCGAGGATTCAATAAATAAAATATCACCACCGACAGCCGTCCAGGCCAATCCGGTAACAACACCGGCCACATCGTTGGTAATGCTCTTGCTTTGATTTCTTCCCGCCCCTAAAAAAGTAAATAAATCGCTTGACTTGATGACCAATTCATACGCTTCATCCGTTGCAATTTGTTTTGCTCGGGATCGAACGAGTTTCGCTAATTGCTTGTCGAGTCCGCGAACACCAGATTCATTGGTGTACGATAATACCACCTGTTCCAACGCTGATTTTTCGATTTCAAACTGCTTTGCGTTTAACCCATGCGCTGCAAGTTGCTTGGGAATCAAGTGTTTTTTTCCAATTTCAATTTTTTCTTCAACGGTATATCCATTCACTTCGATGATTTCCATCCGGTCGCGCAACGGGCCTTGAATGTCGCTCAAGCTGTTTGCAGTGGCAATGAAAAGTACCTTGGATAAGTCGAATTCATTTTCAACATAGTTATCGTAAAATGCGCCATTTTGCTCGGGATCAAGCACTTCCAAAAGGGCAGAGGAAGGATCGCCGTGAAATCCTTTGCCCAGTTTATCGATTTCATCCAAAACAAATACAGGATTTGCAGATTCCGCTTTTTTCAAGCTTTGAATAACTCGGCCCGGCATGGCACCGATGTACGTTTTACGATGTCCCCTGATTTCAGCCTCATCGTGGAGTCCACCCAAGGACATGCGCACATATTTTCTGCCTAAGGCTTCGGCAATTGATTTGCCTAAGGAGGTTTTCCCAACTCCCGGAGGTCCGTAAAAGCATAAAATTGGTGACTTCATGTTGCCTCGAATTTTTAGTACAGCTAAATATTCGAGGATGCGTTCCTTAACTTTTTCAAGGCCTGCATGGTCGCGCTCTAGGATCTTTTTGGCTCGTTTTAAATCGAGGTTGTCCTTGGTGTACTCATTCCATGGGAGGTCGAGCATGACATCCAAGAAATTCATTTGAACAGTATATTCCGCTCCTTGCGGGTTCATCCGCTGGAGTTTATCCAATTCTTTGTAGAATGCCTTCTCCACCTTTTCATTCCATTTTTTGGCAGTTGCGCGTTCCCTGAATTCAGCAACATCTTGATCCTGTGGATTATCACCCAGCTCATCTTGGATGGTCCGCATTTGTTGATGCAAGAAATACTCCCGTTGTTGGCGATCTAAATCGCGTTTCACTTTGTTTTGGATTTCATTGCGCATTTCCAGCATTTGAGCTTCAAGGGTGAGGTGTTCCATGACCATCATTACCCGTTTTTTCATGTCCATTTCTTCTAGCATTTCTTGCTTTTTAGAAACGTCAGCGTTCATGTTTGAGGAAATAAAATTCACCAAAAAGGTCGGACTATCTATATTACCAAGCGCGAATTGTGCCTCAGACGGAATGTTCGGACTGTCACGAATAATTTGTAGGGCCAGTTCTTTGATCGTATTGATCATGACATTTAATTCCTTATCTTTTTTCGAGATACTCGTTTCTTTGAACACCTTAACTTTAGCCTTCATATAGGGTTCGGTTTGCAAAGGCGTTTCAATTTCAAACCTACGTTTCCCTTGAATAATTACCGTAGAACTTCCGTCGGGCATTTTTAGCAAGCGTAAGATTTGTGCTACGGTACCCACGCTATGTAAGTCATTAAAGTTCGGAGCTTCTTGATCCTGGTTTTTTTGAGAAACCACTCCAATAATTTTATTCCCTTTGTTGGAATCTTGAATCAGTTTAATGGATTTGTCACGTCCAACCGTAATCGGTATTACAACGCCCGGAAAGAGGACATTGTTCCTCAGCGGCAAAATAGGTAATTCCTCCGGAAAGGCTTGGTTGTTTACTGATTCTTCTTCCTCTGCAGTGATTAATGGTATAAACTCTGAATCGTTATCGATTTTTGAGAGGAGGTCAATGTGTATTATTTGTTCGTCCATAAATTGACATTTTGGCAGATGAAATTAGCGGATTATCTTGGTTAACTCAATTTAATCTCGATGTTACTATTAGGGACAATCTGCATGCCATCAAATCAATACGGAAAAATTGTCCGAATTTCGTTTTATACTGCCAAGTATTGTATTTTTGCTAAAATAGCTATTCAATGAAATTTTTACTTACTACCCTGCTTACAATTTCGTTGTTTTCAAGTGTTTTTGCACAAGATACGACCTGGGTTCAAACGTTTACATTTGATTCCATCACGAATCGACATGACCAATTTACGTTTCCTTCCAGTTTAGATACACAACGTTTTGAGAAAGTACTGATGTACTACAAATTAAAATGCAGTCCGTTAACCACTTGGGATCAATACGATTGTGGAGAATGGGATTATTTAACCTATACGCGTGTATTTGACCATACAGGGACTTATGATTCGGTTAAGCGAGAAGGACAAAAATACCTGTCTAATTTTCAAGCACCAATGATCATTAATTATAATTCACTCCAAGCGGGAAGTGCCTATGTTAATTCTTTTGAACGAATTCAATCTTCTCGTTCTGGCGATGTCTTACAAGACGCCATGGTGAATGTCGGAAATGGAACATCTATGTTACCGTTCCATACCCAAAGTGTAGGTGGAATTTACCAATTCCTTGTTACTGCACAAGAATTAGTTGCAGCCGGCGTACAAGCAGGTGACATTCAGTCGTTATCATTGTTTGTGTCGAACCTTGCCCAAAACGAGGGGATTGCATTTCCGAAAATTGGACTTTTAGCAACAAATTTAACGTCCCTCAATCAATTTGCAACAGGCGCTTTTGTAGAAGTATTCAATCAAAATATTGCAGCAGGTTCCTTACAGCTTGGACTCAATCGATTCTTGTTTTTCCAACCTTTTGCTTGGAATGGTACACAAAACATCATTGTTCAACTTTCATTTGATGCAGGTATATCAACGAATACACAAGCGACTTTTGCGGTTGAATCAGGCAATGGTATCGCATCACAGTATTTCGCTGGAACCAACGGTGTTCTTGAGTTTGATGGTACCAATTACAGCATGCTTGAACTTTCTGACACCCTTATTGGCGGCGATGTTACCATAGAATTTTGGGCGAAAGGCAATGCGAATAATGGAACAAATACCACGATTCTTGAAGCATACGATACCTTGAACAACCGGATTTTAAATATCCATATGCCTTGGAGCAATAACAATGTGTATTGGGATGCGGGAAATCAAACAGGGTATGATCGAATCAATAAACCCATGAGTGCGGCAGAAATAGATAACAACTGGAACCATTGGGCTTTTGTTAAAAAGCAAAGTACCGGTCAGATGTTTATCTACAAGAATGGTCACACCTGGCATTCGGGAACAAATAAAAACCGACAAGTTGGCTATATTCATCGATTTATTCTTGGTGCAAGTCGCGACTTCGGCATTAAATGGAAAGGCCAGATTGACGAATTTCGGGTGTTTAAAGCGGCCTTGGATTCAGCAACGATTTTAGCGAATTTCAAAGAAAAAATTGATAACAGTCATCCTAATTATCCGGCACTGATGACGTATTACGATTTTGATGACGTGAATTATGCCGATGATCGGTCTCCCAATGATTTTAAATTGATGTTATCCGATGGGTTTGATCCTATGAATGGCAGTATGATAAGACCTGCATCTCCATTAGCTGGGGTGGTTTCGGTGCCTGAACGGCCTCTGATCGCTTTTGGTCAAGGAACCGTTTCGGGGTCGGTTCAAACTGCAACGGTAACACAGTATCGTCCACTTGAGCCCATTGTAATTTTCGAACAGGCACCAATAGATCGCCATTTCGAAATCGTGAACAGCTACCGTGGGGTTCCACAAGGGTCTTATTACACGTTTAATGCCCAAGGTGCCGTTCTTTCAACAAATCCAGTGGGAGCAGATTTGCAGTTATTGAATGATACCTTGTATTATTTTGAACAACCCTATGAAATCATACATGATGTTGAAATCGCGCGGTATATTACACCCTACGGAATTAATTTCGATTTAGGTCCAAACGGATTCAGTTGGATCTATGATGTAACAGATTACCAGCAGTATCTGCATGGGGTAGTTGATTTAGCTGCGCACAATACTCAGGAATTATTGGATTTGAAATTTGCCTTTGTGAAAGGGATTCCTCCACGAGATGTTCATAAACGTGAACCGATTTGGGCAGATTGGAGATCGTATAACTATGGACAAATGGCGAATGATTTAGTCCTGCAAAATCAACCGGTGGTGCTATCTGATACGTCACAAATGTTTAAGATTAAAACCAGAATGTCCGGTCACGGTCAAGTTGGTAATGCAGCCTGTTGCGAATGGGTACCCAACGATCACCGTATTTCAATCAATGGAACACCGCGTTACAACTGGAATATTTGGCAGACCACGGAATGTGGAGACAATCCAAACATTGGTCAGGGAGGTACTTGGCCATACGCTCGCGAAGGATGGTGTCCAGGAGACCGTGTAAAGGATTTCGATTTTGAATTAACGCCCTATGTGCAACCGGGAGATACCGTATCCATTGATTACAGCATTACAGCAGTTCCTCCAGGGGATCCAGGTACCTCAGGTGGTAATTATATCGGTGCTTTCGATTTGATTTCCTATTCAGCCCCGAATTTCCAAACGGATGCGGCAATTGTTGACGTGTTGAATCCAAACAATTGGGAGTACTACAGCAAATTTAATCCAACGTGTTCCAATCCAAGAGTAGTATTAAAGAATACAGGTGTAACACCCTTAACCTCATGTTTTATTCGATGTTGGATTACGTATGGAAATGAAATTCAATTCAATTGGACTGGAAACCTCGGTTTTATGGAGGAAGAAGTGGTAGAAATTCCTGTAAATGACCTTGGATTTTGGATGGATATGGATTCAACAGAGACGTTTACTGCCTATGTGAGTAACGTGAATGGAACATTTGGAAATGATGAATACCTGCAGAATAGTGTGAAACAAGTAAAGTTTGATGCCCCTGAAGTAATCAATGGACCATTCTTTGTCTGGTTAACAACCAACAATAAAGCAGTTGAGAATTCATATAAATTATTGGATGGAGCCGGAAATATTATTTTTCAACGTAATCAGTTAACCAATCAAACGCAATACAAAGATACCTTTAACCTTGCCCCGGGGTGCTACAGCATCATTATTGAAGACACGGATCACGACGGCTTATCATTCTGGTATTCAGCTCAAGTAGAAGGTGAAACCAACGGACAAATGCGTTTACGCTACGTAGGTGGAAGCTACATCGAATTGTTTCCAGGTGATTTTGGTCACTATCACCGCTACGATTTTTCAGTTGGTTTTGGGGTTGGCTTGAACGAGCAAAATTTAGACCACGAAATTGCGGTATTCCCAAATCCAACCAGCGGAGAAACGACCATAGAGATTTCCGGGTTTGTAGATAATGAGGCAACCCTAGAGATTTATGATATGATGGGTAGAAAATGGGTAACGGAAGAAATGGCTGCCTCACAGCATTTCGCAGAATCTCACCTGAATCTTTCTGCTGTTCCTTCTGGCGCTTACATCGCACGTATTGTGACAAAGAACCAAGTATATACAAAACAATTTATTAAGCAGTAACCATGAACATTAAAGAAATGATTACTACATATTTCCCCGATGTTTGGCAGTATTTGGTGATAATACTAATCTTCATCGTGACCGCTATAATCATCCTATGAGAATCATAATCGCGACTTGTTTTCTTCTTTTTTCATGGGTGGCTTTCAGCCAATTGAACGTCGATTCTTTGTCTCATATTTCGTATCAACAATTGCATGGCGCGAACTTGAATGATGTATGGGGTTATGAGGATGAATTAGGGAATGAATATGCCATCGTTGGCACCTCAAAAGGAACTTCCATTGTCGATATCACCAATCCATCAAATCCCGTAGAGATTTTTTGGATGCCAGGTACAGAATCTATTTGGCGTGACCCCTGTGTGGCCGGAGATTATGCCTACGTAACCACGGAAGCTGATGATGGTTTGTTGATTATTGATTTATCTCCCTTGCCTCAATCCACCACCCTTCCAACCAGCGTATATATGGGGCCTCCCGGGCAAACTTGGACATCCGCTCATACTTGTTTTTGTGATAACCAAGGATATGCCTATGTATTTGGAAGTAATCGGGGAGAGGGCGGTGTAATTGTGTTGGACATAGCCACTAATCCGATGCAGCCAACAGAAGTTGGTACTTTTGATACGTGGTATTGTCACGATGGCTATGTGCGCAATGACACCATGTATTTGGCGCACATTTATGATGGATTTTTTAGTTTGGTAGATGTGACTAATCACGCCGCACCGCAACTTATTGCAACTCAACCAACCCCAAATCTATTTTCCCACAACATTTGGCCATCTACTTCAGGACAATATGTGTTTACTACCGATGAGGTTTCCGGGGCCTATGTTGCGGTCTATGACATTTCAAATCCCAATGCAATTGTTGAGGTGGAGCGGATTCAAAATTCTCCTGGAGCAGGGGTGATTCCTCATAACACCCATGTTATGGGTGATTACTTAATAACCAGTTACTACTCCGATGGCATTGTGATTCATGATTGTACGAACCCAAATAACTTGGTGAAAGTGGGGCAATACGATACGTACAATGGACAAACAACAGGGTTTGATGGTTGCTGGGGCGTCTATCCGTTTTTTAATAGCGGTACCATTATCGCTGCTGATATTACGGAAGGCTTGTTTATTCTCGGGCCCACTTACACAAAGGGAAGCTATTTAAAAGGAAACGTTACAGAAACTGGATCTGGAATTTCACTTAATGGGGTAAAGGTAACATTGAGTAACAATGATCAACCCGATTTCACCAACAACCAAGGGGCATATGTTACTGGGTATTATCAAGTGGGTACTGCCCAAGTCCTGTTTGAAAAGGTAGGCTATTATCCCTTAACAACCAATGTTACTTTAATTCAAGGACAGGAAATCATCCTAGATGTGCAGTTAACGCCCATTCCACCTTTTAATATTCAAGTGAATGTGATGGATGGGGTGTCAGGTACACCAATTTTTGATGCTCAAATTAAACTCGTTCATCCCTTGATTACTCATACTGGGCTAACTAATGCTTTAGGTGAAGAGCAACTGGTTTTGTTTTATCAGGAACCTTATGAGATTTATGTTGGGAAATGGGGATATAAAACCTATTGTTTATCACAAGTTATCGATCAAAATACACAGGTTTTAAACGTAACCTTGATGCCAGGGTATTACGATGATTTTGAATTAGATTTCGGTTGGGCGGTCAATGGCACAGCACAAACCGGAGTTTGGGAACGAGGAACTCCAAACCCTACTTCAAGTGGCTCCGTGGTCAATAGTGATGTTCCTTGGGATTGCGGAACCTCGTGTTTTGTTACTGGCAACGATCCGAATCTTCACCCTGATTTCGATGATGTGGATCAAGGAAATACCGTATTGGTTTCTCCACCCATGGATTTAACTGCATTGACTAATCCACACCTGAATTATGCTCGTGGTTATTATAATTATTATGGTCCACAGGCCGTAGATGATACCTTGAAAGTATATGTCAGCAATGGAAGTCAACTCGTATTAATTGATGCGGTAAGTCCGCCACAAGGAGATGCTATGACTTGGGAATATAAAAGCATTGGCCTGAATGGACTAATACCCATCACATCGAGCATGCAAGTGGTCGTGTCAATCGCAGACTACGATCCCGATGTAAACATCACAGAGGCTGCTTTTGATGAGTTTTATGTGACCAATTACAGTGTTAATACGGTCGAAGAAATCGCTCATAAACTCCGTGTTTTTCCAAATCCATCCAACGATTATGTAACCTTAAGTGGCTTTTCAACGAATGAACCCTTTATAATATTGGATAACTTCGGAAGGGTTGTCGCACAAGGTCTGGTAGAATCAGGTGATTTTACAATCGATGTACAACATTGGCATGCTGGATTTTATGTGGTACTTCATGGGGAGGATATCCTTAAATTTGTAAAACATTAAGGCGCATGATTAGGCCACAACTTTCCATAGTTATTCCATTACTCAATGAGGTAGAATCATTGCCAGAATTACACGCATGGTTATTGCGTGTATTTCATACGAATTCCTTCACCTATGAGGTGATTTTTGTAGATGACGGAAGTGCTGATGGTAGTTGGGAAGTCATTCAAACACTGAGTCGTTCAGATCAACATACTTTTGGATTAAAATTTCAACGAAATTACGGCAAATCGGCGGCCCTTCAAACGGCCTTTCAACACGTCAACGGTGATGTAGTTATTACCATGGATGCGGATTTGCAGGATTCCCCCGATGAAATTCCTGATCTATATCGAATGATTACCCAAGAAGGGTTTGACTTGGTTTCGGGATGGAAACAAAAGCGTTATGATCCGATCACAAAAACACTGCCTACCAAATTATATAACTGGGCAGCGCGTAGAATAACCGGTATTTATTTGCATGATTTTAATTGCGGTCTCAAAGCGTATAAACGAGCGGTGGTTAAAAGTATTGAGGTATACGGTGATATGCATCGGTATATGCCTGCCTTGGCTAAATATGCTGGATTTAAAAAAATCGGTGAAAAAGTCGTGCAACATCAAGCGCGTAAATATGGGTATTCTAAGTTTGGGTTAAATCGTTTTCTGAATGGACCTTTGGATTTAATGACCGTTGCCTTTATGGGGAAATTCGGTAAAAAACCGATGCACTTTTTTGGAGCCCTTGGGACCTTAATGTTTTTTGTGGGATTTGGTTTTGGCCTATACCTTGGAATCGACAAGCTGTTTATCCATACCCGTGGACTCAAATTGGCCGAACGTACCGAATTTTTTGTGTCCATAGTCGCAATGCTTATGGGGCTTCAGTTTTTTCTTACCGGATTTTTAGCTGAGTTAGTGAGTCGAAATTCGTCCGCAAGAAATTCCTATTTGGTAGAAGAGCAAACAGGATGGGAATAAATTTTTCGTGTGTTGATCATACCTGGACCTTATTCTTAGATCGAGATGGGGTCATAAATCAACGGATTTTCGGAGGATACGTATTAGGTAAGGAATCCTTTATCTTTGAATCCGGTGCACTCCCCGCTTTAGCCATCGCAAGTCAACGTTTTGGTAAAGTTGTTGTTGTAACGAATCAACAATGCGTAGCGTTAGGTTTGTTGAGTGATGTTGAGCTTGCTCAAATTCATCAGGACATGATTACTGAAATTTCAACCTATGGCGGACGAATTGATGCGGTTTTTGCGGCAACTGATTTAAAGTCAGCATCACCCAATCGTAGAAAACCGAATTCGGCAATGGCTTTGGAAGCAAAACATCAATTTCCGGAGATTGATTTCGCCAAGTCAATTATGGTTGGAGATACAGATGGTGATATCCGTTTTGGTAAGCAATTAGGAATGAAAACGGTGTTGGTGGAAAGTAAAGAAGAAACTCAAGAGATTCCTGATCTTTCAGTGAATTCACTCCTGGAATTAATGAGCAAGCTATGAGATTCATATTTTCTATATTGTTGATTTGTTTTATGGTATTATCCGTTGTTGCACAAAACAAAAAAGATGCACAAGGACGTAAACAAGGGCTTTGGGAAAAGTATTACCCGGATTCGAAGACCTTAATTTATCGTGGTCAGTTTAAAGACGATCTTCCATATGGTGAGTTTCGCTACTATTATCCATCCGGGAAAATAAAATCCATTGCAAAACACGAAGGAGCAAAGCGGAGTTATGTCTGGTTTTACTTTGAAAATGAGGCATTGATGAGTGAAGGGCTTTATGTCGATATGAAAAAAGATTCCCTTTGGAAAAACTATAACGCTCAAGGGTATATACTGAGTACGGAAGTTTTTAAAAACAACAAGCTCAATGGGGAACGCCGGGTATTTTACATACAAGATCAAGTAGAAACAGGGGAAGTTAAATGTGCTTCCATAGAGATGTATAAAGACAGTACACTAGAAGGTCCATATAGCCAGTTTTTATCGTCTGGTGTAAAGGTTCAAGAAGGAAATTATGCAGGTGGGGTTAAACAAGGGGTTTGGAAATCTTTTCATCCAAATGGAACCCTGGCTTCAATGATTAAATACCGAAACGGAAAAGCATACGGGTATTCCTATGCGTATGATGAGGAGGGACAAGAAATCTACCGTACCTATTGGCTGGATGGTGAAAAATTAAACAAGGAGGACTTGTCGAAATACCTTGAGAAATGTCGAAAACAAGGGATTATTCCCGAAGAATAATTATTTTTAGGCATGAGCCGCGGCATAATTTTATTTCTTTCATGGCTGTTACTTTGCATGAGCAGTTGTAAAAAAGAAACCACTACCTCGATTCTTTCGAGTTTTCATTATGATTATTATCCAACGAAGGAAGGTGGTTTTTGGGTTTATCAAGTAACAGAAATCAATCATGATGAGAATGCAGCAATCCCCCATGATACCATCGTATATCAATTAATGACTGAGATAGGGGATACCCTCGTTGATAATGAAGGCAGAATTGTTAATCGATTCAATCGATATAAACGAAGTAATCCCTCGGCTTCTTGGGTGTTAACCGATGTTTGGACTACGGTTATTGCAGAGAACCGGGCCGAATTAGTGGAAGAGAATATTCGTAGGGTTGTTCTTCGGTTTCCCGTAAAAGCCTCAACCATATGGGATCCAAATCAATTTAATTTCTTGCCACAGGGTCAGGCATATTATGAGCACATCCATAAACCATATTCGCTCGGGCCTATTCAGTCAGATAGTACTATCCATGTGATTTCAGCAAAGGAATTAACCTTGGTTTCATACCAAAACCAATATGAGGTGTATGCCAAACAAATTGGCTTAGTCAAAAAGTACTACAAGGATCTACAAATTTCAAATTTCGACACCTTGGACGTATCTTATGGCAAGGAACTTTACTTCAACCTCTTGGAGTACGGGCATTAATCTGTAACTTTGAAGCGATGGAATTCAGGGAGGTAAAACGAGATTGTAGGTTTTTTAAAGGGCATATTCCTTGTAAATTCAATAAAATGGATGGGAGTGTATGCAATCAATGTACGCATTATCAACCGCTCGAAACACGGATTCTAATCATCAAACTTGCCGCCTTAGGGGATGTCATTCGCACTACACCCTTACTCTCTTATTTTAGAAAAAAATATCCGAATGCGCACATTACTTGGATGACTCAAAGTCCTGACATTTTGCCTAAAGATCAAATCGAACAAATCCTTCCCTTTAATGCAATGTCTGTTTTTTTGTTAGAAAACAGTCTATTTGATGTTGCGGTAAATCTGGACAAAGAAGCAGAGGCTTGCGTATTAATGGCAAAAGTGGAAGCTCGAGAAAAGTATGGGTATACGTGGGAGAATCATGCCGTGGCCCCATGTACCAGTGCCGCAGAACATAAGTTGATGACCGGTTTTTTTGACCAGTTATCCAAAGAAAACTCGAAAAGTTACCTGCAGGAGATTTTTGAAATTTGTCACGCCACGTTCAATTTTGAACCCTATGCAATTCAATTAAACGAGGAAAAATATACCGAGTGGCAGTCCGTTTTAGACGCGAAGCGAGAAGGGAACCAAGTAGTGGGTTTAAATACGGGCTGCGGTCCACGTTGGAATACACGACTCTGGAAGGATGAATATTGGATCGAACTTGCAATGAAGCTTCGTGAAGAAGGGTATTTTCCAATGTTTCTTGGTGGGGAGTTGGAGCATCCTAAAAATGTCACCTTGGCGGAAAAGGCCGGTGTGTATTATCCCGGACACTTTGACTTAGAAACGTTTATAAGTTTAACGAACACCTGCGATATTGTGGTGACGCAAGTAACCATGATGATGCATATTGCAACGGCCCTTCAAAAAAAGATGGTCCTGATGAACACGATATTTAACCCATACGAATTTGAATTGTATGGCAGAGGAATGATCGTTGGACCGCCAGCATCGTGTCAATGTTATTATGGAAATGAATGTCTGCGCGGCGTATCATGTATGAATGATATTGACGCAATAACCGTATATAATGGGTTAACTACGATAGCTTAATATGAAAATTAGTTTCCTATCAACTTTTTATCCATACCGCGGCGGAATCGCGCAATTCAATGCTTTGTTGTACAGGCAACTTGAGAAAGATCATGAACTAAGCGCCATCACCTTTAAACGACAATATCCTTCGTTGCTATTTCCGGGAAAAACACAGTATGTTAGTTCCGAGGACAAGGCCGATGCAATTCCGGCACACCAGATGTTAGATACCATGAATCCGCTAACGTATATCACGACAGCCACTCGAATTCGTAAGTCGAAACCAAATGTGTTGATTACCAAATATTGGATGACATTTTTTGCACCTTCCTTAGGATTTGTATTAAGCCGTCAATCTAGGTTTACAAAACGTGTTGCCATTTTAGACAATGTGATCCCGCATGAACGTAGGTTTTTTGATCATATCTTCAATCGCTATTTCCTCAACCGCAACGATGCATTTGTTGCCATGACGGAAAAAGTTAAAGCAGATTTATTATCGTATCTTCCGGAGGCTAAGTGTGTAGTAATTCCTCATCCCGTATATAACCAGTTTGGTCCTCGAATTAATCGAGAGGAAGCGCTTAATGCCCTAGGTTTAAATGCCTATTGCGATCAGAAAATTCTGTTGTTTTTCGGAATCATTCGGGATTATAAAGGATTGGATGTTTTATTAAAAACGTTGGCGATGTTAGATGATTCGCATCACCTTATCATTGCCGGGGAAGCATACGGGGATTTTAAAAAATATCAAGTGTTAATCGATGATCTTGGATTGAAAGACCGCTGCCATGTGTTTGAACGCTATATCGACGACCATGAGGTGCCACTTTTTTTCTCGGCCAGTGATGTGTGTATGTTGACTTATAAATCGGCTACTCAAAGTGGTATTAGTGGAATATCACAGCATTTTGAGCTTCCAACTATTGCAACCAATGTGGGAGGACTTGCTGAAAGTATTGAGCATGGCGTAACGGGATATGTTGTTGATCATGTGATTCCAGGAGCGATTGCTGAGGCGGTGACCTTATATATGGATACAAATGCTAAACCGGTATTTAGTGCAAATATTGCAAAAGAAAACCAGGTGAATGGTTGGGAATCGTTCTCGAAAAAATTGGTGGAATTCATAGATTCAATTTGAATTCTAGGGGGATTCTGCGCTTAATTATTCAAGTAGCTATAAAAAGTTGATTTTAATGCGGGGAAATCCTATATTTGCACCCTTTAATTTACGATAATACTGCGATTCAATGAGAAATAAGGGATTTTTTTGGATTTTAACCATTTTACTGACGGTAGTTTGTTTATATCAGTTATCATTTACATGGTACGCCACGCGTGAGGAACGCAAAGCGGAGAAGGAAGCGGTTGCTCGTGTAAGCGCATTGAAGAAAGAAGCCTTTGCGCAAAAGGATTCTTTGAAAGGAATTGGGTTCTTGCCCAACAATACCACGGTAAATTTCAATACCCCAGAAGGAGAGGAGTTAGCGAAAGCAGCGTTCATCAATGAAATTCTTAAAGAGCGAGGTAGTAAAGCCATTTATCCCATTTTTGGTTCTACCTTCTCTGAAGTGAAAAAACGATCCTTGGCCTTTGGTTTGGATTTAGTGGGAGGGATGAGTGTAACCATGGAAATTTCTGCGGGAGATCTTTTAATGAGTCATGCACAAAGTCCGAATTCCTTGAAGTTCCGTAAAATTTATAACGAAGCGAATAGTAAATACGAAAACGGTAAAGGTGATTTCCTTGATTTGTTTGTATCAGCCGCTAAGAAAAATAAAATGAAATTAGGGCTTCTGTTAAAAGGAGATGGAATTGGTGTGAATTCAACAGATGCCGAGGTTGAGAAATACTTTAGAGATCTTTTGACTTCAGCCATGGATGGGGTAGAGCAGATTATGTACCGTCGAATCAATCAATTTGGGGTAGCACAACCAAACATTCAAAAAGATTTAGCAACCAATAGATTGTATATTGAGCTTCCGGGGGTTCAAGATGAAAATACCGTAGCTCAAAAATTAAAATCAACGGCAAACTTAGAGTTCTTTGAAACGTTTATGCCTTCTGAATTGAATGCGGAGCTTACTGCTGCAGATGCATTGAGTAAAGGGCCAGAGCGAACAGGTGATGCCGCAGATACCACTGCAACTACAGATACTACGGTAACATTGGCAAATGCAAAACCTTCTTTAACCAATGATCTGGGTAAGGGCTTGATGAGTTACATTCAGCCAGTAGGTCAGTTTGCAATTGGGTTTACCTTAGCTAAGGACCGCGCTGCAGTAGATCAAATCCTTCGAAGAGCAGATATTCAGCAAGTTTTTGCAACAAAGAATGTACGATTCATGTGGGGCGCAGAACCCGATGAGTTGAATAACAAAAAGAAACAAACAGGGTATATGTTGTATGCGTGTAAAGTTCCCGTGGATGGAAAAGCACGTGTAAACGGGCAGCACATCTCAAGCGCGTCAACGGGTTACGACCAACGTGATGGTAAGATTACAGTAGATCTTTCAATGACGGCGGAAGGAACAGATGAGTGGGGTCAAATGACCACGGAGAATAAGGACCGAATCGTTGCAATTACGATGGATAATGTAGTGTATTCAGCGCCTACCGTTATTAATCCAATTACCAATGGAAATACTCAGATATCGGGCAGCTTTACCTTTGAAGAGGCTGAATCATTATCAGGATTATTAAATGGTGGAGCTTTGCCTGCGCCATGTTTAATTAAAGAACAGAATCGTGTAGGGCCAAGCATCGGAGCTGAAAACTCTAATGCGGGATTAGTTTCTTTTGGATTTGCGTTCCTTGCGGTATTGTTATACATGTATTTCTATTACGGAAAATCTGGAATGGCGGCGAACATCGCATTGTTTTCAAACGTGATTTTCATCATGGGGTGTTTAGCCTCGTTTGGTGCAGTACTTACTCTTGCAGGGATTGCAGGGATCATCTTAACCATTGGTACTGCGGTGGATGCAAACATTTTGATTTTTGAACGTATTCGCGAAGAGCAACGCGCAGGGCATGAAACCTCCAAAGCGATTGAAATCGGATTTAAAAGGGCCTTGCCTTCGATTATTGATGCGAATATGACGCACTTACTGGTTGCTGTGATTCTTAAGTATTTTGGCACCGGTGAAATTGAGTCTTTTGCCACTACATTGATCGTGGGGATCTTCACTTCAGTATTTTCTGCCATCTTTATTTCCAGGTTGGTTATCACCTTCTGGATGGAACGCAATAAAGGGGTTTCTTTCGATACCAAGTTCTCTAAAGGATTATTCCAGAACTTTAATTTCAATTGGATCGGTGCGCGTAAGTATTTTTACATCTTCTCGATTTCAGTGACCGTAATTGGGATGGTGAGCCTATTCACACGTGGACTTAAGGAAAGTGTCGAATTTACCGGTGGACGTACCTTCGCTGTGAAGTTCGATAAAAAAGCGGATATTGAGAAAATCCGCGCGGAGTTAAGTAAAACCTTTGTTGAGAATAAGGAAGTGTCTTCCATTGAATTAAAAACAGTTTCTAATGAGTTTAATGTAGAGATTACAACTAACTACAAATTGAAAGAGGATGGAGCGACGGAAGAGGTTAAGGGTAAAATGCTCGATGCCTTGAAGGTTTTGGAGCCTACTGTAGGTAAAGCGGTCATTATAGGTCAACGAACAGTGAGCGCCTCGGTGTCTAGTGAATTGTGGAATTCTTCATTCATTTCAATGACCGTGGCTTTAATTGCTATTTTCTTGTACATCCTATTCCGTTTTGGATACTGGCAGTATTCGGTAGGTGCCATTGTTGGATTGATTCACGATGCATTTTTTGTAATCTCTGTGTTTTCCCTATTGCACGGATGGCTTCCGTTTAGTTTAGATGTGAATCAAGCATTTATTGCTGCTATATTGACGGTTATTGGGTATTCAATGAACGATACGGTCATTGTATTCGATAGGATTCGTGAAAACTTACGATCCAGCGGTGATACGGACCATCATTATGAAATCATTAATCGATCCCTAAATACTACCCTGAGCCGAACATTTAATACCTCCATGATTTTATTTGTGGTTGTGTTAATCATGTTTATTTTCGGTGGACCTTCTATTAAAGGATTCTTATTCGCATTGTTAGTGGGGGTAATTATCGGTACATACTCCTCATTATGTGTAGCCACACCAATTCTAATCGATTTCTCCAAGCGGTTAAAAGCATAACGTTTGATTGTTTTTAATTGAAAAAAACCAACCTTCGGGGTGGTTTTTTTGTTTTATACGCTGCCGTAGGCTTTTTAAAGGTGCAATGTTCATAAATCATTGATTTTACATGCGTTTTCACTGCCTTTAAAGCCTATTTTTGTTAGGATACACAGAACTATGGCAGAAAATCAATATACAGAAGAAAACATTCGGTCGCTGGATTGGAAAGAGCATATTCGCTTGCGTCCCGGAATGTACATTGGTAAGCTGGGGGATGGCGCTGCGGCAGATGATGGGATTTATATCCTTGTGAAAGAAGTCGTTGATAATTGCATCGACGAATTTGTAATGGGGAATGGGAAGCGTGTAGATATCAAAGTGAAGGACGGGAAAGTTTCTGTTCGGGATTATGGTCGTGGAATACCTTTAGGTAAAGTGGTTGAAGTAGTTTCTCGAATGAATACCGGCGGTAAATATGACTCGAAAGCCTTTAAAAAATCAGTAGGATTAAATGGGGTGGGTACCAAAGCAGTCAATGCACTTTCTTCCTATTTCCAAGTGTATTCAGTGCGCGATGGACAGATGAAGTCCGCTGAATTCGCCATGGGGGATTTGGTAAGTGAAACGGAATTAGTTGCTACAACGGAGCAAAACGGAACTTATGTTGAGTTTATTCCGGATGAGCAGGTCTTCAAGAAATTCGCATTTAAGACAGCGTATCTTGAGAAGATGATGTGGAATTATTGCTACCTCAACCGAGGGTTAAGCATGTATTATAATGGCGAGAAGTTTCAATCCAAGGATGGGTTGAAGGACTTGTTAGAAAACAACATGGATGGCGATCCACTATATCCCATCATTCACCTTGAAGATGAAGATATTGAAGTAGCTTTTACACACGGAAGAACTTACGGAGAAGATTATTATTCATTTGTGAATGGACAGCATACGACCCAAGGAGGAACGCATCAAAGTGCTTTTCGTGAATCCGTTGCTAAGGTAATTCGGGATTTTTATAACAAAAACTACGAAGCTTCTGATATTCGTCAATCCATCGTGGCAGCAA
This sequence comes from Flavobacteriales bacterium, assembly GCA_046081745.1. GTDB lineage: Bacteria > Bacteroidota > Bacteroidia > Flavobacteriales_D > Crocinitomicaceae > UBA952. The sequence continues at coordinate 29,421 of JBJTWL010000173.1, forward strand.
TTTCTGTAAAAGTCATTGAACCGGTGTTTGAGTCGCAAACGAAGACGAAGCTAGGGTCTGTTGAGATTGAGCCAGGAGGCAAATCTATGCGTGCCTTTGTCAATGATTTTCTTAAAGATAAGTTAGATAATTATTTACATCGGAATCCAGACGTTGCTGAAACCCTTGAAAAAAAGATCAAACAAGCCGAACGCGAACGCAAGGAGTTGGCAGGAATTCGTAAAATCGCGCGGGATCGTTCTAAAAAAGCAAGCCTACACAATAAGAAGTTAAGGGATTGTAGAATTCATTTAACAGACTTAAAAGATGCAAGACGAGAGGAAACCACCTTGTTTATTACGGAAGGGGATTCGGCCAGTGGCTCCATTACCAAATCACGTGATGTGAATACCCAAGCAGTTTTTTCCTTGCGGGGTAAACCGTTGAATGTATATGGCCTTACAAAAAAGGTTGTTTATGAAAACGAAGAATTTAATTTGGTGCAAGCCGCCTTGGACATCGAAGATGATCTTGATAATTTAAGGTATAACCGCATAGTAATTGCAACGGATGCCGATGTGGATGGGATGCACATTCGGATGCTTTTACTAACATTTTTCCTGCAGTTCTTCCCGGATTTGGTTAAGCGAAATCATGTGTATGTGTTGCAAACACCGCTATTCCGTGTTCGAAATAAAAAGAAAACTATCTATTGTTATTCCGACGAAGAACGAAAAAATGCCATACAGGAATTAGGAAAGTCACTTGAAATTACGCGGTTTAAAGGGCTTGGGGAAATTTCACCCGATGAATTCGTGCATTTTATTGGGGAAGACATTCGCTTGGAGCCGGTACTCTTAAGTAAAGAAGCGTCAATCGATTCGATTCTTTCGTATTTCATGGGTAAGAATACCCAGGAACGACAAGATTTTATTATCGAGAATTTAAGGGTGGAGAAGGATGAACCATCCGATGAAGGAAAAGAACATACAGAACTAGAAGTCGCATAGCCATGGCAGAAGATGAAATTGAAGATTTAACGCCTCAAGGTGAAGACCATAATCCCTTCGAAAACAAGAAGGTTGATGAGAAAATAGTTCCTGTAAGCGGGCTCTATGAGAATTGGTTTTTGGATTACGCGAGCTATGTGATTCTAGAACGCGCCGTGCCTTCGTTGCAAGATGGTTTGAAGCCCGTTCAGCGACGGATTTTGCACTCCATGCGCGAAATGGAGGATGGACGTTATAATAAAGTGGCGAACATCATTGGAAACACCATGAAGTATCACCCGCATGGGGATGCCTCCATTGGGGACGCCTTGGTGCAATTGGGGCAAAAAGATTTATTGATTGATTGTCAAGGGAACTGGGGTAATACCTTAACAGGAGATGGTGCCGCAGCTGCTCGATACATTGAAGCACGGTTATCCAAGTTTGCACTGCACGTTGCGTTTAATCCAAAAACAACAACTTGGCTTTCATCGTACGACGGTAGAAATAAAGAACCAGAGAACTTACCGATGAAATTTCCTCTGCTGCTGGCTCAAGGTGCAGAAGGGATTGCAGTAGGTATGGCTTGTAAGTTTTTACCGCATAATTTTATCGAACTCATCGATAATTCCATTAATCACCTGCGTGGGAAAAAAGTCGAAATCATGCCAGACTTTCCAAATGGAGGAATGGCCGATTTTACAAATTATAACGACGGGTTGCGAGGAGGTCGGGTTCGCGTCCGTGCAAAAATTAAAAAGGTTGACACAAAAACCTTGATTGTGCACGAAATTCCATACGGAACAACGACTACTTCATTGATTGAGTCTGTATTAAAAGCCAATGACAAGGGTAAAATAAAAATTAAAAAGATTGAGGATAATACCTCTTCCGAGGCAGAAATTATCATTCATCTGGCACCAGGGGTTTCCCCAGACAAAACCATAGATGCCTTATATGCATTTACAGATTGTGAAGTATCCATTTCGCCGAACTCTTCCATTATTGATGCCGATACACCGCGTTTTCTTGGGGTTTCCGAAATTCTAAAAATCAATACCGACCATACCGTTCGCTTACTGAAATTAGAACTCGAAATTCGCTTGGATGAATTAGAGCGTCAGTGGCATTTTTCAACCCTGGAAAAGCTATTCATTAACCACGAAATGTACATTGATTTCAAATTGTACAGCGATCGTGAAGCCCTGTATGTGTATTTATATGACCGCTTTAAACCGTTCAAAAAACAACTCATCCGGGAAATTGTAGACGAGGACCTTCACAAGCTGACCCAAATCCCGATGATTCGGATTACCCGTTTCGATGGGGCCAAAGCAGATGAGGCCTTGTTGAAAATTGAGGAAGAGATGGAGCAGGTGAAGCATCACCTGGCGAACTTAATCGACTTTGCCGTTGATTATTATAAAGACCTCAAAAAACGGTTTGGCGGAGGAAAGGAACGTAAAACGGAAATAAAAGTATTTGATACCATCAGTGCCACCAAGGTGATTATCGCCAACCGTAAATTGTATGTGGATATCGAAGAAGGGTTTATTGGATACGGCTTGCGCAAGAACGAACCGGTCAGTGATTGCTCGGAAATTGACGACATCATTTGCTTTTTCTCATCCGGTAAAATGCTAATCACCAAGGTTTCCGATAAGAAATTTGTGGGTAAGGATTTGGTGTATGCCAACGTTTGGAAAAAAGGAGATACACGAACGATTTATCACATGTTTTACCAAGATGGACTTGGCGGTTCAACCATGATGAAACGCTTCTATGTCAATTCAATTACCCGCGATACGGAATATGATTTAACGCGTGGCGCCAAAGGATCTAAAATGTTGTATTTCTCCGTTCATCCGAACGGCGAGCGTGAGGTTGTAACGGTGTTATTACGTCCGAGACCGCACTTAAAACGCCTGCGTTTTGACGTCGATTTAGGCGAGATATTGATTAAAGGAAGAAATTCTGCGGGGAATCGCGTTACCAAAGAAATTATTCAGAAGATCGTCCAAAAAGAAGTGGGAGGAAGCACCTTAGCGGCAAGAAAAATTTGGTATGATGATGTTGTTGGTCGACTCAATGATGAGGGTAGAGGCCGATTTCTAGGTGATTTTAAAGGTGACGACCGAATTCTTACCTTATACAGAAATGGCGAGTATCGCCTAAGTTCCTTCGATCTTTCTAACCACTTTGATGAGGATATGGTTCATTTAGAAAAATGGAATCCGCAGCGTCCAATCTCCTGTGTGTATTTTGATGCAGAGAAAGAAATTAACTTCGTGAAGCGTTTTACATGCGAAGTGATGTCGGATAAACGGGTTTCGTTTATCAGTGAATCCGAGGGCTCCTTCCTTCAAGTAGTATCAACAGCCTATCGACCAGAAATTCGGGTAGTATTCAATAAACAACTTAAGGAGACTAAGAACTTACCTGACCAAGTCTTGAATCTAGCAGACCTCATTGATGTGAAAGGCATGAAAGCACAAGGCAATCAAGTTACCAAAATGAAGACAAAAGAGATTGTACTCACGCATGAAATAGCGGATGGTAAAGAACCTTGGCCGGCAGATGAGGTACCATTTGAAATAGAAGGAAATGTATTCATCGATGAGGATGGTGAGGCTTCAGAAGAAACTATAGACGGAAGCGTTGAGTGGGATTTTACCAAGAAGGATGAGGATGATCAGCCTACCTTGTTCGATTAGTTATTGAATATCCGGTATGCGACTTTTACTTTCCATAATACTGTTGTTAATGTTGTGTGTTCAATTACAGGCTCAATCCAATGGCATTAAACCTGTTCTATCCTATACCTTTGGATTTCAAAAATTGGATTTCTTTCATCAGGTTTCACTGGGATTACAAGGTTCCAAGGTACGTCTGGATGTACAACAAGCATTTGGTCAGCGAAATTTGGCTTCGGGCATACTAATGAGTCAAACAGGAGTTCAGGGAGCTTACCGAATTATGTGTAGAAATTCAACGGTTAATCCATACGTTCGCTATGCCTTCGGAAGGCTGGGAGTCCCTTTCAAATTTACCTATCATAGTGCGGGATTTGGTGTATTGTATATACTTGAATCGAGTAAATCAACAAAAATACCGTTTGATTTTATCTGTTCAGGCGACCTAGGAAGAGGTCTTGAAGTTCAGAGCAAAAGCAATCAACATCATTATTTAGATTATTCAATTAATGTGGGACTTCAGTATGCGTTTAGGTAGTTTTTCGCTTGTATTTCTGGTGCTTTTGGGTTGTTCTAAAATACATAACTCAACGACCAAGATCTTTGGTCATGCGGCCATTGGACTGAACATTTCCAATGCGATTTATCATGACAATTCCCG
>JBJTWL010000174.1:0-34794 GCA_046081745.1 Flavobacteriales bacterium
GATACAATAATTGAGGAAAGTACCGCTGTTAATAACCCATGATATAAGAACTTTCTCATTTGTCTGTTTTTTTACTTACGGGCAATTCATATACGATTTTCATTTTATCTGGAACCGTTTCACTCTTTTTTCCAACTTTAAAATCAATCCGGTTTACGTAAAATGTCCCTTTGAAGGTGTATTTTGTTGAAGATCCTGTAACCTTGGCGGGTATGGTGTATTCTTTGGTTGTGCCTTTAATCGTTAAGTCCCCTTTGATTTGTAATTCACCGTTCTCGTCTTTTGTGACACTTGTTGACTTAAATTTAATGTTCGGATACGTTTCTTCTTCGAACCACTCCTTGGTCATGGCTTTCTTATTCATCATGCCATTTCCAGTACTAATGGTATTCACCGGAATTTTAAGACTAAATGTCGCCTCGGTTGGAGAACCTGATGTGTAGGTGACATCGCCATTGATGTCTGTAAATTTTCCAGAAGGATCGGCACTTTTAAATGCGATAGAATGCCCTTCAGTCACCTCATAATCACCCGTTGGGGCAACGATCATTGAAGTTGAAGCGATTAACAAGCTGAAATAAAAAATCGGTAATGCTGCTTTTTTCATAATCCTATGTTTTAGTTTTCAAATGCGAACTTTCTTCCCACACAAAATCCGAGCCTAAATTGACCCTTAAGCCAGTCTGATGTTGTGTAAGGGACAAACTGTGTTTCACCAATTCCTTGAGCATTCGTTAGATTGATGGTGAAATTGTGCCCAAAAGTATACCACTCCAATGCCAACCCTAAACTTCGCTTATAGATATCATTCGGTCTTAACCCGTCTGAAGCAAATGTGTGATAATATTCTGCAATTAACGCAAATCGGCCATTTAACTTAATACGTGCTGCTGCACCTACTGCAAATAAATCATTTTGATCATTCGCCGCCACATAGTTGCTATGTACTAAAGTAGGCATAACCGCCACTGAAAGAAATTCCCCGAAATGTCGCGCTGCATTCAACTGTGTAAAATATGCAAAACGATGACTCACCTTTGGGAAATGATTCACCTGAGAAATATCTGAGGAAGCGGTCATGTACGTAAATGTTAGCCCTGCAATCCCCGTTAGCGAAATCGGACTTTTTTTACCTTGCCTTAGGATTCGATACTTCACAAAACCATCGAGCAATGAGCGGTATGGAGAGGCTGTTCCTTTTGCTCTTCCCAAACCTATCATTAAATCTTTGGTCACTCCATACTCAAGTGCAATACGAATGTCTGCCAGGTTATCAAACCCAAACATATTCTGCGCTCCTCCATTAGATCCGAACATATCGCCAAAGCGATGTTCAATTCTAAATTCCATAGTTCGTGCAGGAAGGGTTTCCACAGAATGCCCACAAATGATTCGTGTTGAGGAAAAGGTTTTAGGCTCAAAAGGTTCATCTGTAACTTCTACCTCCTCTTGTTGACTATAGAAGTTCAAAGAAACTAGAAGCATCCATAAAAAGTAAGTAAATTTAACGTTCATTTATTATTATTTGGTGTATCAAATGTATTAATTAAAACCACACCCTTGGATATCACCCACTCAAAACATAACCTAAGACAAGATGCTAAATCGCAACGTAAATTGCTTAGCATGGATGAAATAGAATATTTTTCAATACAGATTGCGGAACAAGTAAGTACTCACTTTAGTTTTAGTAATAAAAAAATTTCTTGTTTTTTAAGCATGGAATCTCAGCGCGAAGTGCGAACTGATCAACTACTGGAAGCCCTTGCACCTCACAATTTACTTTTTGTACCAGTTACCCAATTCAACCAAGGAACGATGATTCAAGTTCCTTATCGTCTTGGCGATGTCTTGCAAATGAATGCATACGAAATTCCTGAACCTCTAGTTCAACTTTACCCAATAGCACCAAACGATTTGGACGTTGTTTTTATACCCTTATTACAAGCAGACCAACAAGGAAATCGTTTAGGGTATGGTAAAGGGTTTTACGACCGATATTTGGCGTTATGTCGACCAGACGTTATCAAAATTGGCCTTAATTTTTTTGAGCCCTTAGCAGCAATTCCAAGCGAGGAAACAGATATCCCATTGAATTATTTAATTACTCCAACCAAGGTATATGAATTTAAATGACAGGGGCATCAAGGGAAGTTTCACCTCTTAGCAATCCTACTAATACCCGTTAATTTAATGGCTTGGTTTCTTCCCACACATTGGGTATGGGGTTTACTAACGAGCTTAGCTTCGGGAATAATTATTTATTTTTTCCTTTTTCGGAAACCAACTTAATTCCGTCTCCTTCAAAATTCAGTTTAAATTCCGGCTGCGTGATTTTATTGATTTCTTCTAAACTTTTTCCTGCATCCTCTGCATAATGACGCAGTACTTTTACCGAGACGGTATCCCAGTAAGCTACCCCGTGTATGAAGGATTCTGTACCGATTGGAGTCGATGGCGGAATGGTAAAATGATTTTTAAATCGAACCGTGAGTTGCTTTCCGTCGGGTTTTGGAACCTGCACCCAACATCCGGCATTTTGGCAAACTGCAGAAAGAGGCGCTTTGATGGTTACCGATTGTGGGTCTTTAGATTTATCCATCCGATTCACTAATTCCGAAACGCTTATTGCAGCAGATTCATCCACCTTGACTAAACCATACTCATTCTTCACACTTGCACAGCTAATAAGTATACCAATTAGCAATATTAAACTAAATCCTTTCATCTTATTCCCCCTTAATTTTCATGAATTTCTCATAATACGAATACAACTCGTATGACTCTTCGCCAACAACAATTTTGTTTACTTGATTTGCACCAAGAAAACGCAACATTATTCGTCTAACTTCATCTGAATCCACCACTGGATAAACATCTACCTTTTGTGTGACCGCATCAAATGTATAGGTAAACGACGTAGTGTAATATTTGGCGGTGTTTTGTATTGATTCCGCAGAAGTCCCAGCAGGAAAAACCCATTGAAAATGACCGGTTTTAGCTTCTTTGTTGATTTCAGAAGCGTTTAATTTAGAGCTAACTGTTATTTGTTGAGCGTAACTTAACAGCCCAAAGGTCATAATACTCAAGAGGAAAATATTTCGCATATTCGTTATTTTATTGCGAATTTAGCAAAAATGGAACGTGAAAAAAAGAAGGAGTTACTTTTTTCAAAATCAGGATATACGCTAGAGGCGGGTTGTGATGAGGCTGGTCGAGGGTGTCTTGCCGGACCTGTCGTTGCTGCTGCCGTAATATTAAGGCATCCAATTCCGGGATTGAACGACTCCAAACGGTTAAACGAAAAGCAACGAAAAACTTTAGCAGAAGTTATTAAATCTGAGGCCCTCGCCTACCACATCGCATTTGTTGATGAAAAAAAGATCGACGAAATCAACATATTAAATGCAAGTATACTCGGAATGCATAGAGCACTTGATGGATTAAACGTACGTCCTGAATTCCTCTTAATTGACGGCAACCGATTTAAACCCTACCAAAATATCCCGTTTGAGCCTATTATAAAAGGAGACAGCCTGTATCAGTCTATTGCTGCAGCTTCCATTTTAGCCAAAACTACTCGTGATCAATTCATGGAGGAAGCCCATGAAAAGCACCCAAAATATGGGTGGAATATCAATAAAGGATACCCTACGAAAGCACATGTTGAGGCAATCAAGGCCCATGGATTCTGCAATTTACATCGAAAAACTTTTGGCATTAATCGGCAAATGACTCAAGGTAATTTGTTCGAATGAGAAGATAAACACCTTGATGTTCATTAGATTATTACATGTGTAAAATTTCATAAATGATTACACCTAGATTTGTTCTATGTTTCGTAAAATTGTCACAATTCTATTCACGGTATTACTTATTGGATGGTCGACATTTGCCATCTATTCCATCGTTGAATCATCTGTAGAACGTTCTTTCTTGTCATATTTCAATGCGGAAGAGGATGAATTAATCATTGCCATTCATCACCCAAATGATTTTGAAATTGAACAGCTAGAAGTAGATTGCAATCAAAAGAACATTGATGTTTTCTCATCTATTTATCCCAGAATAAAAGACCTGTCGTCTGTATTTCTGAGTAAAAAACGAAACATTGTTGTAATCCAAACTCATGATAAATGGTCTATTAGCCGCGTAAAGAAAACATTTGAACGTGGCATTTATTCCTTCAAATTAAAAAGTCCAAATACATTTCAGTTTGGAAGATATGTAGGTACATTCAAAGGGAATGAACTCATTTTATCTTATTACGATATAATATTGAACGAAAGAGCATCGTTTAGGCCGTGGGATATAGACCCACAATCTACCTACAGTATTATTTATTTGCTTGACCCCTTACACAAAACTCGCGATGTTTACATTAAATCTGAGTATAAGGTCAGCTATACCAATTCAGATTTCAAAACCCAGAAAACCAAACTTGTTGATGATTTATCCTTGTTTGGGAATTTAATCCCCAAAGAAATTAGTACCTATTCGTTTTTCGAAAAGTCCTATTTAAAGGAAGTAGACACTCGTTTTAAAAGAAGCCCCCTTTTCAAATTGGTTAAAACGGGCATCATTATTATTCAAGTGGACAAAAGTCCGATATTAATGTTTGACATGAATCAAGACATTGAATTATCTGCCTATTTAAATGACTTTTTCCATATTAAGGAAAGTAATCAAGAGCGGGGAAGATTTACCAATTTTCCTGTTTGTGATTCCTTCAACGAAACCCTTGAAGCTGATGATGTAATTAAAACCAAAGAAGTAATTGCCTACAGCTTGGATGGATACGGTTTCCTCACTGCTGATGAATCCGCACTTGATGCGGTATTACTTGAATTGGAGATGAGAAAATCATTGAACACCGCAGAAGACAATATCACCTTGTTTCAAGCGCCATTGCCAAGGACCGTTTCGCAACGCATCCTAAACGCGAGAAATTCATACAGTATAAGTTGGGTTGGGAAAAGGCTTATTGAGACCAAGATTGAAGAACTTGGCGCCCAAAAATCCACCCAATCACTGGAGGAAACTAAAAATTACTTTACCATGAATCCTGGCCTCCCTGTGATATCATTTTGTGCGCTATCCGGAAGGGGTAATGTAATCATGGAGGTAGAAAAAGAAGTGATTGGATATAAAAACGGCAGCTTAAAATGGAGAAAAGGCCTGACAGAAAGTTTGCTCAATCCTCCAGTGACATTATCCTCTCTACATGCCGAAAATGAGTTTATTCTCCTTCCGTTTAGCAATCATTTAGAGGTAATTGATAAAATGGGAAGGCAACAATACGATATAAAAGGCTCCTTCACGGGTAAACCAATCCAATGTACCATCAACAAACAACCGGCCTTTGGGATTCAAGCGAAAGATGGAATTTATTGCTATGCAGCTAGCTCTGGAAAACAACTTAAACGATTTATTCTGAACGAACACATTGCAGAATGGAATATTATAGAAAAATCTGGGAAGATAACCTTGGGTATCAAAACTGATAAACAAGTCCTATTCATTGACTACACAAGTGGAAAAAGACAGATCAACAAAGCAAACATTGCTGATTTCATCTCATTTACAAGCGCTGGATTTATTCAGAGAGGGCCCGACGGAATGCAAGAATTAATCGGCTCAAAAATCATCAACATACAGGTGCCATCTTATTGGAAATACAGTGGGGAAATAAAACTGGGGGTAGAAATCGGTCAACTATTTCACGATGGAAAAACAATAGTTTTGGTGGTACAAGGCAAGGTAAAATGGAAAAAATCGATAAGCCATTCCGAAGTTTCCGAACTCATCGTTTCACAAGCAAACCCAACACTTTTTGTTGTTAAAGACGCCTTAGAAAACAAGCTGTTCTTTTGGGATTACCAAGGAAACATATTGGATCAAGAGGAACGTCCTGGTCAGCGTACGATTCAATTAACCTCGTTTGGAACCCGGGGAGCTTCGGTTACCACCTACCTAAATAATTTTATAATTCAGTTTAATTATTAACTTTAAGTACTATGAAGCAAATTATAACACTTACCTTGTTTGCACTCGCACACATCACTTCCTTTTCTCAGCAGTACTTAGGCGTATCAACCAGCAACTATGCCGGAAGTATGGGTACCCAATTACAACCAGCAAGTTTTGTGGATGGTCGCTTTGTTTTTGATCTAAACCTTGCCGGATTTAACAATAATACATACCAGAACTTCGGATATTTCGATGCGAGAGCGATGCGCGAGGCTCAGGGCAATGGGGGGTATTGGTGGGCAGAATCCTTTTCGCAACCCACCACCCCAAATAATTGGGATAAACCAGATTCTACATTCCAAGAACGCTTCCTGATACGTAATTACACGACTCTTAGTAAGAAGGTACTAGGCATTTATTCAAATACTCAACTCGACCTCTTAAATCTAAATTTTCACATCAATCCCAAAATTGCTGTTGGCTTATTTGGACGCGTACGATCCATATCAAATATTGATAACATGGACCCAAAATTAGCCGTACTTGCTGAAAACGGGTTAGATTATTCATTGCTCTGGAACCAAAAATTGAATGAGGAATTAATCAACCTCAATCATTTAACCTGGACTGAATACGGATTTAACTACGGCCAAGTCGTATTGGATCAAAAAGAGCATTTTTTGAAAGCTGGTGGTTCTATTAAGTTACTTAGTGGAAATACAGCAGCCTATTTCTACACCGATAATTTTGCCTATAATTTAAAGAATTCGGACACCTCTTTTTTATTACAAGGAGACTTTAACTACGGATATTCTCAAAATTTAGATAACTTCATTACCAACCCTCCTAACAATCCAATGGATTATTTGAAACGGTCGTCCAATTGGGGTGTAGGTATTGACTTGGGTGTTGTATATGAATGGCGAGAAGGGTATGAGAATTATAAATACGATATGGATGGTAAAACAGACATATGGGCACGTCATAAAAACAAATACAAGCTTCGCGTTGGAGCCTCTTTGTTAGACTTAGGAGGAATGCGCTTCCAAAAAGGAGGATTGAGTCGGAATTTCTCAGTCAATTCAACCAGCCCTTTTGATTTAACCGTTTTCAACACTGCCACAGATTTGTATGAATTTGATCAAATCATTGATTCGTTAATTCAAAATCCGGATCAAAGTTGGATCGCACAACAAGACACCTCATCCACTTTTTTCATGCGCACGCCTAGTGCGTTTAGCATCCAAGTAGATTATCACATTTGGAAAGGATTTTATGTCAACGCAACATCCATGCTAAATCTAATTAGCAAAAAGACCGATACCAAAGTAAAGCTCGCTAACCAATTTAGTATAACACCAAGCTTCGATATTGCAGGAATTGGTTTACACCTGCCTTTTTCCTACAACAAGTACAGCGGGTTGAAAACAGGGGTTGCGACTCGACTTGGTCCACTGACCTTGGGTGTAACAGATTATCGAACCTTATTCGCCAGAGGTAAAGTTAAAGGGCTAGAGCTTTTTGCAGGGCTTCGATTACCGATATTATATGGCGAAGTTAAAGATGACGATAAAGATAAGGTGTCAAATAAGATGGATGAATGTATTGAAACTCCAGGGGTATGGGCATTCAAAGGTTGTCCTGATACCGATGGGGACGGAATCCAAGATTTAAAGGACGATTGCATCAACGAACCTGGACCTGCTGAATTTAACGGGTGTCCGGATCGGGATGGCGACAAAATCATTGACAAACTAGATGATTGCCCCGACCTAGCAGGGTTGCCTGAATTTAAAGGCTGTCCAGATACCGATGGCGACAAAATCATTGATACAAAAGATCAATGTCCTACCATTGCCGGGGAACTCTATATGAAGGGTTGTCCAGACCGCGACCATGACAGCATTACAGACTTGGAAGATTTATGCCCGGATAATTATGGCCCAATCGAAAACAAAGGATGTCCAGACTCTGATAAAGATGGCCTCTTTGATTACATAGATGAGTGTCCACTCTTAGCCGGACCAACAGAGAATCGCGGATGTCCATGGCCAGACAGTGATGGAGATGGTATCTTGGATAAAGATGACGATTGCCCGCAGTTAGCAGGACCTAAGGAAAACAGCGGATGTCCGTACAAAGACTCAGACAATGATGGCTTGTTAGACAAAGACGATGATTGCCCCAATACTCCTGGACCAAAGAGCAATAAAGGATGTCCAGTAATCGAAAAAGAAGTTATTGAAGTATTAAAAACTGCCTTTGACAACCTTGAATTCGAAGTGGGCAAGGATATTATTCTTGCCGGGTCTTTTACTTCGTTGGATGAATTAGCGGAAGTGTTAATTAAGAAACCAACATGGAACTTAGAAATTACCGGTCACACTGATAATGTTGGTGATGATAATTCGAATTTAATTTTATCCAAGAAACGAGCAGAAGCTGTCAGAAACTATTTGGTTTCCAAAGGAATCGATACTACTCGATTTATTGTTAATTACTTCGGAGAAACAAAACCTATTGCAGACAACAACACAGCGGATGGTAGGGCGAAAAATAGACGAGTTGAAATGAAGATTGTTTTTGAATAACGCAACTAATGTTAATGTTTACTTAATATTAGCTTAATCCGCACGTGAGATAACAGGCCGAACTTTGCACAAAAGTTGCAAATAATGGTTCGTTTATATTCTATTTTAGTAATTCTTTTTGGAGTTTCTCTGTCTGCTTATTCCCAAGCCACGTTAAAAGGTGTAGTAAAAGATGCCAGTAACGGCGATCCAGTTGAAAATGCAAAAATCACATTAGTGGGTTCAGAGAAGCGATGTCTTTCTGATGCTGCCGGTAATTTCGAGTTAACGGGTATCCTGAAAGGGAAGTACTCACTAGAGATTAAAGCATCAACATTTAATGTGTATTTACTGAATGACATCTCATTGGGTGAAAAAGAAATCAAAGAATTAACCATTTCAATGGAGGCTGCTGATGTGGTCAAAGGACCTGTAGTTGTTACAAGAAAGGTTAAAAAGGACGGGATTGTCGAACTCATTCGAGTACAACACAACCTTGGGGTTGTTTCTAATGGTATAAGCGCGGAGGATATTAAGAAAACCAATGATACAAAAGTATCAGATGTCATGAAGCGAATTTCCGGCGCAAGTATTCAAGACAACAAATTCATTGTGATCCGTGGTTTATCAGACCGATATAATTATGCTTTCTTAAATGGGGCGAGCTTACCCAGTTCGGAATCAGATAGAAAAGCATTCTCGTTTGATATTTTCCCTTCAAATGTATTAAGCAGCATCAATGTATTTAAAACCGCATCCCCATCGATGCCTGGAGAATTCGCTGGAGGGGTGATCAACATTACTACCGTTGAACCGTCCGATAAACCAATCAATAGCCTTTCATTAAGCGCAGGATATAATGCAATTTCTACCTTTAAGAATTTCTACAGAAGTGGCGACAGTCAATTAGATGCGCTTGGATTCGGAGGGAAAGATCGCTTACTACCTACTGGAATCCCAGGATCTGCAGATTATGCTGCCCTTGACGTTCATGAACGGGCACGATGGGCTCAAAAAATGAACTATAATTGGTCTCCGGAACAGCGCAATGCCATGCCAAATTCCAGTATCCAGTATAGCATTGGTAAAACATTTGAGTTTAAAAACAAACAAAGTTTAGGTTATGTCGCTGCATACAGTTATCAAAACAACCAAACTTTTTCATTAAATACACGTCGAGAGTTTGAAGAATCAGCTACAGGGGTTGTTCAGCGGATGGAATTAAAAGATTCCGTATTTACACAGAATGTTCTAAATACAGGAATGTTGAATTTAAAATATTCATTCAACCCAAAAAGTAACATTCAATTTAAAAACCTATATAGTGTCAATGCTGAAGATAAAATCAACGTGCGAAATGGGGTTCGAGAAATGGATAATGACCCTCGACAATGGGAAAAAGCAACGAACTTTTGGTATACACAAAACAAAGCACTTTCCAGTCAGCTCTATGGAACTCACGACAATGAAAAATTAGTTTTTAACTGGAATCTTGGTTACAGTAATGTAGACCGTGTTATACCCGCCTTACGACGTGTTATTCACAGGAAATATAGTCTGAACGAAGACGATCCGAACGAACAATATATTGCCGTTGTACAGAACAACGGTACTATACCTACCGCTGCGGGAAACATGTTCTGGTCTGATGCCAACGAATCCATTTACAGTGCCCTCTATGACGTTGAAAAAAGATTTCAGCTTGATTCCTTTGCCATCAATGTGAAAGTTGGTGCAATGCATCAGTTTAGAGATCGTGATTTTCAGGCTCGCAACTTTGGTTTTTCAAAGTATAACGGTGGAGGTGTTAATTTTTACGACTCATTATTATTGGCTTCTCCCTCTTCAATTTTTAATCAGGAGAACTTAGGCTTAATGGACAATGGTCGTGGAGGATTCAAATTGGATGAAGCAACAAACGTTGATGATAGTTATCAAGCAAGTTCGTTTTTAAACGCAGGTTTCCTTCAAGTGGACGGCAATTGGAAACAAAAAATTCGTGTAAATGGTGGATTGCGTGTTGAGTCTTATCGTCAGTCGTTCAATTATATTGAATTCGGTTCGAATAATGACACGAGCATCGTTTCTACCGTAGTAGACTTCTTACCTTCCGCAAATTTAATTGTATCGCTCAATCCGCGTATGAATGTACGAGCCAGTTCATACCGAACGGTATCTCGTCCTGAATTTCGAGAATTAGCGCCGTTTACTTTTTACAACTTTGTTATCGATAATATTATATCTGGAGATCCTAATCTTCAACGCGCCACGATCATGAATTATGATTTACGCTATGAGTATCTAATCGGTAATGGCCAAAATTTTAATGTTTCCGGTTTCTATAAAGATTTCACGAACCCTATTGAATTAGTAAACCGCACAGGGACCTCAGGTGCTCCAGAATTATATTATACCAATGTTCCCGGTGTTACAACCTTTGGTGCTGAAGTTGAATATCGATTCAACCTTGGCTTCTTAAGCAAAAAAGAAAATCACAAGCTTTGGGATCAACTCACTATGAACTTAAACGCATCCCTTATTAAGTCTAAGGTAGATTTAGGAGATTCCTTATTTGGACAAAATGAATATCCGGAGGGACGTCCGCTTCAAGGACAATCTCCATACATCATTAATGCTGGGATGTATTACCAATCTCAGGATAAAAAATGGGCGTTTAGTGTAGCTTATAATCGGGTGGGGCAACGCATTTATATTGTAGGAAACGAACAAGAACCAAGTGTTTGGGAAAATGGAAGAAATTTAATTGATGTTCAATTAGTACGCAACTTCGGGGATAAATTTGAAATGCGTTTAAATGTTAAGGATGCCCTTGCGAACGAATTAGTATTCTTCCAAGACTTAAACAAAAACCAAAAGTTTGATGCTGGTGATAATGCATGGCAAAACATCACCTTTGGACAAACGGTTTCTTTAGCATTGAAATATAACTTTTAAGTTAACACGCGTAGCGTTCCCGAAACCTTCACTTAACAATTTAATAAACACGATTTAAGTTGGTCATAACACATTAAACACTTTGTCATCCGAACTTTGAAAAAAAATACAAAGATGAAAAAGTTTTACATGTCTATTGCCTTTTTAGGCGCACTGTTCACTGCATCCGCACAAGATGCATTTTGGACACCTACCACCTATCAAGGAGCCTTCCCAATTACTGACGGAACTCCAGCAACTAATTGGGCTGCGGGTTGGTCGAATTTCGACCCAGAAAACACCGTGTATCCAGCAACTGTTACAACGGTTTCAACGGATATTAGCACGAATACCACATGGAGCGGGGTAATTTTACTTCAAAACAAGGTGTATGTTAAAAACAATGCTACATTAACCATTCAACCCGGTACAATTATCCGTGGTGATAAGTTAACACAAGCTACACTTATTATAACTCGAGGTGCTAAAATTAATGCTGCAGGAACCGCAGCAAATCCAATTGTATTTACTTCGAATGAAGCTATTGGAAACCGAAACGAAGGTGACTGGGGTGGTTTAGTTATCCTAGGGTTAGCCAAAAACAACCAACCTGGTGGTGTTGTAAATATTGAAGGGATTCCTCCATCAACAGACACGCAACACGGAGGTAACTTTGATACCGATAATTCCGGAGTGTTACAATATGTTCGCGTAGAATTCGCTGGAATACCGTTAGAGCCAAATAAAGAAATTAACGGGATTACCTTTGGATCGGTTGGATCGGGAACTACTGTTGACTACTGCCAAGTTTCTTTTTGTGGTGATGACTCGTTCGAGTGGTTCGGTGGAACAGTAAATTGTAAACACCTAATTGCTTACCGAGGAATTGATGACGATTTCGATACGGATTTTGGATACCGAGGTAAAATCCAGTTCGGATTATCTATTCGTGACAAGGATATGTCGGATGCCGCAGGAGATTCAAACAGTTTCGAATCTGACAATGACGCTACCGGTTCAACCGCACAACCAAAAACTCGTCCGATTTTTTCTAACATGACCCTTGTAGGTCCAAAAGGAAACGGGAGCATCACTTTGCCTGTAGGAGAGAAATTCGAAAAAGCGTACCGTTTACGTCGAAATACAGCTACATCTTGTTTCAACTCATTAGTAGTTGGTTGGGAAAAAGGCCTTTCCATCGAAGGATCTGCAGTGGTAGCAAATGTTAACGGTGACTCCTTAGTATTCGCAAACAATAGCTTAACAAACTTTACTAACGGAACGAACACGATACTTTCTACAGGTGTAACACCGACATTTTATCAATCGTTCTGGACAGTTGATGGAAACGATTCAACAGAAACCATTGGTCAAATTAACTGGGTTAATTTATTTACAGCGCTTGGGACAACACCAGATGCTCGTTTAAATGCAGGATCAGTTGCAGCGAATGGCGCTTCTTTTACCCATCCTAAATTCTTTTCAGTAGCTGCTCCAGGAGTTGCTAACCTTACCTATTGCCAAGGTGCTATTGCATCTTCTTTAAACGCAACTACAGTAGGTGGAAATACCTTATATTGGTATGCTGCAGCTACAGGTGGTGTTGGTTCTACAACGGCTCCTGTACCTTCTACCTCAAATGCTGGAACATTCAACTTTTATGTAAGTCAAAAAAATGCTGCCGGTGACGAAAGTCCACGTGTAATGATCACAGTTACTGTAAATGCAAGTCCAGCTACCCCTGTTATTACAGCAAGTGGATCTACCTCATTATGTTCAGGAAGCTCCGTTAACTTAACCTCTTCCTACAACAACGGTAACGTATGGTCAACTAACGCAAATACTGCAACGATTTCTGTAAACACGACAGGTGCTTATACCGTAACTCACACGGATGCTAACGGTTGTTCTGCTACATCATTACCTACCATTGTTAGTGTAAGTAATGCTCCAGTACCAACGATCCAAGCATCTGCGTTAGAAACGTGTATCGGAGATACGGTTACCTTAACAGCTTCTACTTCTGACAGCTATGTTTGGTCAACTGGTGATACGACACAATCCATAAATGTAACTGCAACTACAGCGAATATTACAGTAACTACAACCAATGCGAATGCATGTAATGGTGTTGGAACATCAACGCCAACAAGTATTACCTTCAATGCTAACCCAACGGCGGCTGGTTCATTTACAACCAATGGAAACGTTGCAACGTTTTCCAATACTTCTACCGGAGCTACCTCGTACTCTTGGGATTTTGGTGACATGACCAATTCA
This sequence comes from Flavobacteriales bacterium, assembly GCA_046081745.1. Lineage (GTDB taxonomy): Bacteria > Bacteroidota > Bacteroidia > Flavobacteriales_D > Crocinitomicaceae > UBA952. The sequence goes on from JBJTWL010000174.1 coordinate 13,755, forward strand.
AGTGCTGCAACGCCATTACACGCCTATGCTGCCAATGGTTCTTACACGGTAACTCTAACCGCTACGAATGACAACTGTAGTGATGCAACTACATTTACGGTGAACATTGCGGTAAGTTTAGATGAATTACCAGGAGTAGCTTTATACTTGACACCTAACCCTGCAACTACTGAATTCCATGTTGACTTAACTGGGGCTACTTTGGAATTAGTAACCATTATCGATGGGTTTGGAAGAACGGTAATTAATACCACTGAGGCAACCATTAACCTAAACCACGTTGCGAACGGAATATACCAAGTAGTAGTTTCAACAGACAAAGGAACTAGCGTTCGTAAATTAATCGTTAATCAATAAGCATGTTATTAACAGGGGCCTTCGGGCCCCTCTTTTTTGCTATGAAAAACAGTAAAGGACATACGATACTCATTGTAGACGACGAAACAGACATCCTTGATTTTCTTTCCTATACAATTAAGAAGGAAGGGTATCGCGTATTCACGGCAAAAAATGGCGAGGAAGCCATAAAACTTGCGCAACAGCTAAGTCCATCCCTAATTTTAATGGACGTTATGATGCCACACATGGATGGCATAGAGGCGTGCCAAATCATCCGAAAAGAACTACAAATGAATCAGCCTATCATAGCCTTTTTAACGGCTAGGGCCGAAGATTATGCTCAAATTGCAGGCTTTGAGGCAGGAGCAGATGATTATATTAATAAACCCATACGTCCTAGACTTTTGGTCAGTAAACTGGAATCGTTATTACGTAGATTACCCCCAGAACGTAAAGCAGAAAACGAACCCATTTCTATAGAAATTGACCGCGATCGATACGTTGTAATTATGAATAACAACGCGTTGAATTTACCAAAGAAAGAATTTGAATTGCTAGAATTGTTAGCAAGTAGACCAGGAAAGGTTTTTAATAGGGACCAAATACTAACCATTGTATGGGGAAACGAAACCATTGTTGGGGAGCGCACCATCGATGTGCACATCAGAAAACTGCGAGAAAAACTAGGAGATTCGTATATTCGTACCGTTAAAGGAGTCGGATATACCTTCACCAGTAAATGAAACACCTAAAGCCTCGAATTCTTCTTGTTTTTATTTGTATAACCGTCGGAGCTACCTCTTTTATTTTTGAATTAGCAGGCCTTTATTTAAGTTCTAATCCTGTTCTCTCCACCTTACTCACTTCTTTGTTATTAGGACTTATTACCTATTTACTTTTGTATTTCGGAATTAAATTCTTCATCCAGCATAGGCTTTCCACCATATTTAAAACCATTCAAAATCCACCCAAGGTGAGCATACTCGGCTTGACCATCTCATTGAAGATGCTGAAAATCAAGTAAGCTTTATGGCGGCCGAAAAAGCCGAAGAAATTCGCCAGTTAAAATCGCAAGATGTGTTTCGAAAAGAATTTATTGGCAACCTTTCTCACGAACTCAAAACCCCTGTATTTTCGATTCAAGGATATATCGATTCCCTATTAAACGGTGCGATGGAGGATCCCGAGGTGGCCAAAAAATTTTTAATTAGAGCCTCAAAAGCAAGTGACCGAATGACAAAATTATTGGAAGATTTAGACGACATCACCAAGCTCGAAAATCCTGATTATGCCATTGAAAAAAGACCGTTTGATTTACCCGAAGCCATTACCGAAGCCATTGAAACGATTGAATGGATGGCAAATGAAAAAAACATTACACTCGATATTAAAAAATCCGATAATACGCAATATGTTCTTGGAGACCGTAACAAGATCATTCAAGTTTTTGTGAACCTCATTAAAAACTCCATTTCGTATGGGAACAACGGCGGTAAAACAGAAATCCTTCTTAACGCAATTGATAACATGGTGGTTATTCAAGTTGTAGATGATGGAATTGGCATTGACCCCAAGCATTGGGCTCGATTGTACGAACGATTCTATCGCGTTGAACAAAGCAGAAACCGACACGAAGGGGGTACCGGGTTGGGACTCTCTATTGTAAAACATATCCTCGATCTTCACGGTCAAAACATTACCATGCGCAGTACGGTAGGTATTGGGACAACCTTTTCTTTCACCTTAGAAAGAAGTTCTAAAAACATTCAATTAAGTTCACGCGGTATCCCCATTAAATAAAACGGTGCATTTTAGGTACCTTTGCATGAAAATTATTGGATAGCTGATGTGGCGAATTATAAAACGTTTTCTTGGGCTGGTTTTACCCTATAAAAAACACTTCTTTCTTGCCTTATTCAGTGTGCTTTTACTTTCAGTGTTGGGGCCCCTACGACCCTATTTAATTGGTAAAGCAGTAGATCAATATATCATTCAAACTACAGACTCTAAGCGTTTATTGTTCGCCTTGTTAGGGGTTTTCGTATTGTTAATTATAGAAACGTTGGTCGTTTGGCTGGCCACCTACTTTTCCAATTTTTTAGCCCAGACCATTATAAAAACCCTGCGTGTTCGGATTTACCAAAAAATTCTAGGGTTTAAAACTTCCTTTTTTGATAAAACCCCCGTTGGAAATTTAGTGACTCGGGTTGTGTCGGATGTAGAAGCGATTTATGAGGTGTTCTCGGCTGGATTAATGGAAATTGCCGGTGATTTATTGTCGCTTCTGGCCATCCTGAGTTTTATGTTTTATGTCGATTGGAAGTTGAGTTTACTTACCTTGATTCCTATACCAATATTAATTTTCGCTACCAAAATCTTTGCGAAAGCAATGAAGACTTCCTTTCAGATGGAACGAAAGCAAGTAGCGAAATTAAATACCTTTATCCAAGAACACCTGATGGGATTAACCCTCATCCAATGGTTTAATCGAGAAAAAAAATCCTACGAAGCGTTTAAAGAAATAAATAAAAATCATCGAGACGCTCACATCAAGGCTGTTTGGGCAAACTCCATTTTTTTTCCGGTCGTAGAACTCCTTAGTTCGTTGTCCATTGCCTTTATACTGGTTTGGGGAGCGCTGATGGTTGAAGGGAAAAGCCAAACCCAAATTAGCGCCCTTTTCGGAAACATCATTGCCTTTACCCTTTGGATCAATCAGCTGTATCGCCCTATTCGACAATTAGCCGATAAATTTAACATTCTTCAGCGTGGCGTGGTCCGGGCAGAACGTATTTTCGAAATCATGGATAACGAAGAAGAACCTCAATGGGATCAGGGCACCCAAACCGTTTTTGAAAACGGACCGATTCAATTTAATAACGTTTCATTTGCCTACCAAAAAGATGTGACCCTTTTTGATCGATTAAACGCAACCCTTCCGAATGGACAAATAACCGCGTTTGTAGGCACTACAGGATCCGGAAAAACGACCCTCGTTAATTTAATTGGACGTTTTTATGAGTTAAACCAGGGTGAAATAACCATCAACGGGATGGACATTCGGACCTATGCCTTGTCCACGTTACACCGAGAAATTGGCTATGTGCAACAAGATGTTTTCTTGTTTTCAGATACCATTCATAATAACATTGCACTGGGCAATAGCGAAATTACAAGAGCGCGAATTATAGAAACAGCAAAAGCCATTGGCGCGCATTCCTTCATAATGAATCTTCCCAATACATACGATTATGTTATTGGGGAACGGGGAGGAGCCCTCTCGGTGGGTCAAAGGCAACTCCTTTCTTTTATCCGGGTAATGGTGTATAATCCAAGCATTTTAATTTTAGACGAGGCTACCTCCAGTGTGGATAGTGAATCGGAGCTTCTTATTCAAAACGCTATCCATGAAATGACTAAAAATAGAACCTCCATTATCATAGCGCATAGGCTTTCTACCATTAAAAAAGCGCATACTATTTTTGTCATGGAAAGCGGTTCCATCGTAGAACAAGGAAACCATGATTCCTTACTGCAGTTGAAAGGGGTTTATGCTCGTTTGTTTGAAAAACAATTCAAAAGTCAATATGCATCGGAAGTTTAAAATTGGAGGGGTACCAGAACATTTCAACTACCCTTGGCGCAAGGCCATTGAAGACGCAGACTTTGATTGCCTTGACGTGAAACTGCATTGGTCTGATATGACCGGGGGTACAGGCCAAATGATCAAGGGATTGGAAACGGGAACGCTCGATATTGCCGTATTATTAACCGAAGGCATTACTAAAGCCATTTTACAAGGGACCCAAGCTAAAATTATAGACCTTTACGTTACTTCTCCCTTGCAATGGGGTATTCATACCCACAAATCCTACACTACCAAAGCCCTGAAAGAACTCACGAATCCTAAAATTGCCATTTCTCGATATGGTTCAGGTTCCCATCTCATGTCGTATGTACTCGGTCAACGGGAAGGGTGGAATTTATCTGCCCTCGAATTTAATGTTATTGGTGATGTGTACGGCGGAATTTGGGCCTTAGAAAACAAGGAAGCGGATCTTTTTCTTTGGGAGAAATATACCACTCAACCGTTTGTGGATAAAGGCAGTTGCATTCGCTTGGGTCAAATTAATACCCCATGGCCCTGTTTTGTCATTGCCTGTAGGAAAAGCCTATTAGAAAAAGACGCCTCAGTTCTTTTGGAGATTATAGCCGTTGTGAAGGAAAAAGTAAAAAAAATAAAGCACGATCCTCAATCCATTGAGTCTATTGCTTGGCGATATCACCTCGCTCAGGATGAGGTAGCGCAATGGTTTCAGGAGACCACATGGAATACAGCATCCCTTCCCCTCGCACCATCCATTAAGCCAACCTTGGACTTCTTGCATGAAGCAAAATTAATCGCCCCTAATCAAACCGAGCTATGGGAATCCACGTTATTTTAATCACCCTCTTCCTTGCCCCCATTTCGTTCTTCGCTCAAGGGGGATGTACCGACCCACAAGCCACGAATTACAATCCTAATGCGCTACAAAACGATGGAAGTTGTAACTACCCCATAACTCCTTACAGCTTGAATTTAATTGGAACCTTAAACGATGTTATTCAAGAAAACTCAGGGTTAATTCGACTGGGTAATTTCCTATATACGTTTAATGATTCTGGAGCCGGAGCGCAATTATTTGAACTTGACACCCTTGGGGTTTTACTCCGCACCATTACCGTGGCGGGAGCTACGAACATTGACTGGGAAGCCATCAGCGTAAATAGTAGTCATCTCTTTATTGGGGATGTGGGTAACAACCTGGGTAATCGAAACGATTTATGCATATATCGTATAGCAAAAAACACCCTCCATCAAGATACCGTACAAGCCGAAAAAATGATGTTTTATTGGAACGATCAAACGCAATTCACCCCGCAATCCAATGCCAACAATTATGATTGTGAGGCCTTCATCGCCCGAGAAGATTCGCTGGTCTTGTTCTCAAAAAACTGGGTTAATCTTCAAACGAGGCGGTATACCTTACCCGTTTTCTGGAACGATACGATCCCTGCCCTTTTAGTGGACTCCTTTAACGTGGATGGTTTAATCACCGACGCGTGTTTCGATCCAATCCTCCAAGAAGCCTATTTATTGGGATATAAGAACAATGGGAGTAATTTTTACACGAGCTTTATTTGGTGTTTAAGCGATTATTCGAATGACCGTTACTTCAACGGGAACAAACGCAGGATTGAAATTGGAAATGTTCTTAACGTATCCCAAACCGAAGGAATTGCTCTTTATGCCGCGCGCAAAGGATATGTTAGTTCAGAAAAAGTGGTTTCTGCCATAACGCTTGCGCCTAAGTTATTTCGTTTCGATTTTACGGTGTTTTTTGAATCGCTGGCAGCACTCCCTTCAATGGAAGTGGGGAATCCTTTCACGATATTCCATGACCCCGCCAAGGAGTGGGTCGAAATTATACTCAATGGAACGTTTCAACCCTGTTCCTTGCATGATCTTCAGGGAAAAGATATTGCCGTTGAAAGGTCTAGCAATCACCTAACAACCTACCATCACGGATTAGCCATACTTACGCTAAGGACCACCACCACCTTACTCAACCTTCCCTAAGCCTTACGAATGGTGGTAGCTGAGGCTTGTGCCGACGGCATTATGACCAAGTCATGAATGGAAACATGTGATGGTCTTTCTAAAATAAACAATACCGCATCGGCAATGTCTTGTGCTATGAGCGGTGAAAATCCCTGATATACAGAATCGGCAAGGGTTTTGTCTCCTTTGAATCGAACTAAGGAAAACTCCGTTTCTGCCGCTCCCGGAGCTATAGAACTTACTTTGATGCCATAAGGAAGCAAGTCCAGACGCATTCCTTTACTCAAATGATCCACCGCCGCTTTGGTGGCACAATAAACATTCCCCTGAGGATACGCTTCTTTTCCAGCAATACTCGTTATATTGATGATTAAACCACCCCCTCGTTTTTTCATGTAAGGAATTACGCACTGGGTGGCATATAACAGCCCTTTCACATTCGTATCGATCATTTGATCCCAATCGGAAAGGACTCCTTCATCTATACCAGACCTACCAGCGGCTAATCCCGCATTATTGATTAATAGTTCAATGTTTTCCTTGACGTCGTCAGCTAACGACTCCATTCCTTTAACCATCGCTTCATTGGACCGAATATCTAAGGACATCGCATGGATGTTAGCAGTAAATGGAAGTAGTTTTTCCCTCAAGGTTTTTAACCGTTCAAGCCTTCGTGCCACTAAAATTAAACTGTAACCCTTTTTTGCTAACATTTCTGCTATAGCTGCTCCAAACCCCGAAGAGGCTCCGGTTATAAGTGCGTATTTAACCATTTGATCCATGTAATTTGTTCGACATGCTGTTTAATTTGTTCTGCCTGCATTTGGTAGAGACCGAAAAACATAAACGGCAATACAGGAGACTTATAGCGAATAATGGCTCCTACGACGGGAACGGTTATTCCTACAATGACAAAAACCATAAGTCCAAAAATCAACCAAAGTTGAGGCCATTCCAACGTATTTTTTTTATAAAAAAGAGCGACCAAGGCCCCTAGGATTAGCGCCATCATTGCCACATTTTCCACGGCAAAGATGAACCCATACCACGGCTTGACATAACCAATGTTGGGGTAAAAAAGGACATTCAAAAACCCTATGATTCCGCTTTTAAGTAGGGTCCACATTGAACCATCCAGGGGAATTACACCGACTTGACTTCCCGCATGTACCGCCTTTGCCATTTGTATAAAATCATACTGTTTCCCTTGCAAGGTGGAAAATATATCCCAAGAGGGAAAGCATAATCCCTGTATACCGAAACATAGACCAAGGAGCACTGTCGTTCCTATAAGTCCTTTCCATCGCGAATTAAATAAATCACTAAGGATACCCACACCAAGCACCGGTATCAAGGCAAATAGGATATAAATCTTGACCTGCATTAATACGAAAAGCGATAAAATGAACATCCAGATAGCCTTACCTTGCCGTTTGTAAAAAAGGCGGTGAAGGGAAAAAATAAAGGCCCCAAGGGCAAAAAGCAATAAGGATTCTTTCAAAATTCCACTGGACCAAAAGAGCGTAGAAGGGACCAAAAAGGCAGCGATAAAACAAACCCAACGCGACGAAGAGTGGTCCAAAAAAACCAAATAAAGAAAATAGGACCCTACAAACGACAGCCCCAGAAAAAAGCATAGATTTAGTTCATAATGACCTTGGGTTATGAGATTTAAAAAAGCGTTAACCCGTATGATGATGCGGTTGTCGTTGGCAATGCCATGGTCATACGAACGAAACCAATAGTTCATTTTGTTTAGCGTAGTTAAATCCGAATCATTCCATGCTCCACATAAAATACGAAAGCCCTGAACGGGAGCATTATAAACTAAGGTTGATAACGTTTTGCTGTCGTCAAAATACTTAAAAACATCGGCTTCATTTCGCTTAGGATATACATGGGTATAGGTATAAAGCATAACCAAGGAAGCCAATAGCTTTATAAACAAGATTCCCCCTTTTGTCCAGGGGGAAAGGTTTTTAAACCAGTGGGTAAAAAATACGAAGGCAAAAAGAAAAGTGGAACCCAGAATGAAATATATAACGCTTCCCATCTAGGACAAAAATACCAATATTCAGCACCGAAATTGTCAAATTAGCTCCAGAAATGAGGTTAAAAATGTCATTATGTCACCTTCAGGCGGGTGGTATATATATTGAAAACGAATGGACCAAAATAAAGTAAGATGAAAACAGGGCAAATTAATGTACAAACGGAAAATATCTTTCCCATCATCAAGAAGTTTTTATATTCCGATCATGAAATATTTCTTCGTGAGTTAGTCTCAAACGCAGTCGATGCCTCGCAAAAACTCAAGGTGCTTTCGTTAAATGGAGAATATAAAGGCGATTTGGGGGATTTAAAAGTAGAGGTAATATTAGACCGCGAAAATAAAACCTTAACGATTCGAGATTATGGCATTGGGATGACTGAAGAAGAAATCGATAAATACATTAACCAAATTGCTTTTTCTGGGGCTGAAGAATTTGTGACCCAATACCAAGGAAAGGAGGGCTCCGAACAAATTATTGGACATTTCGGTCTTGGATTTTACTCCGCCTTCATGGTTGCTGAACGAGTACAAATCCTTTCGCTATCCAGGTATGATGACGCACAAGCAGTCCAGTGGGAAAGTAACGGTTCTCCTGAGTTTACCCTTACGTCGATAGACAAGGACACTCGAGGTACCGATATTATTTTATACCTCAATGAAGAGGCCTTGGAATTCAACGAAAAAGAGCGGATCCAAGGGATCTTATCCAAATATTGTAAGTTTTTACCTATTCCCGTTTTCTTTGGTACTAAAACAGAATACATCGATTCCCCCGAAGGAGAAAAAGACGACAAAGGCAACGTAAAACGGGTTGCTATTGAGGTTCCAAACCAAGTAAATAATGTTAAACCCGCTTGGACCATTCCACCGGCATCGCTAAAGGAAGAAGATTATCAGTCGTTTTACAGGGAACTGTATCCCACTACATTTGAAGCCCCTCTATTTAACATACATTTAAATGTAGACTATCCATTTAACCTGACGGGGATTCTTTATTTTCCCAAAATCAAAGAAAATGTAGAAGTTCAGCGAAACAAAATCAACTTATACAGTAACCAGGTCTTTATAACCGATAGCGTCGAAGAGATTGTGCCTGAATTTTTAACGCTTTTGCATGGCGTTATTGATTCTCCAGACATCCCATTAAACGTTTCCCGATCGTACTTACAAAGCGATGCTAACGTAAAAAAGATTTCGTCACACATCACCAAGAAAGTGGCCGATAAATTAGCTGAAATGTTTAACAAGGACCGTAAAGATTTTGAGGAGAAGTGGAATGACCTTTATATTTTCGTGCAATATGGTATGCTATCAGACGATAAATTCGCTGAAAAAGCAAAATCTTTTGCCTTGGTTAAAAACACGGAGGGGAACTATTTTACCCTAGAAGAATACCTTAATAAAATCAAAGCAAATCAGACTAATAAAAGCGAAGAAACCATTGTTCTTTATACCTCCGATGCAGAAGGTCAATTTTCGTATGTGAAACAGGCTAAAGAGCGACAATTGGATGTGGTGTTGTTAGAGGGGCCTTTGGCTCCGCACTGGATTCAAAAAATTGAACAGACATTTGAAAAAGTTCGGTTCTCACGGGTGGATGCAGACCGCTTGGATAAATTAATCGACAAAGGGGAAGAGATCCCTTCGAAATTAAGCAAAACAGAGGAAGAGAAGATTAAGCCAATTTTTGAAGACGTAGTGAACAAGGATAAATTTACGGTGCAGTTGGAAAGCATGCCAGAGCACGAAGCTCCGATTCTCATTACGCAACCAGAGTTCATACGAAGAATGATGGAACAACAGCGCATGGGAGGTGGGGGATTTTATGGGGCCTTTCCTGAAATGTATCAATTGGTAATTAATGGAAACCACCCTGTGATGACCAAGCTGTTAAAAATGAAAAGCATACGACAAAAAGAAACCGTAAAGCAACTCGTAGACTTGGCAATGCTTTCTCAAGGCCTACTTAAAGGGGAGGCGTTAACGGAATTCATACAGCGTTCGGTGTCTGAAATGGTAGAATCTTAGTAAGTTTGCTTAAAAGTCTGTCTTGTACAAGTGGTTTTTAGGTATTGGTTTGTTCATTTTCACTCGAGAAATTGGATACGGCATAGTTGGTTTACTTATTGGAAGCGTGATCGACTCTTTAAGCCAGAACAAAAATGGGGGATTTGATAAGGAAACAAATGCAAACAGTGGTTTTGACTATTATCGAGAACGGGTAACTCGTTTTGATTTTCCGACCATGCTCATGGCCCTGTCTGCCGTGGTAATGAAGGCGGATGGATCGGTAAAACGCGTTGAATTGGACTACGTAAAGGGGTTTTTCAACGCACAGTTTGGCAGCCAATTCACTCGAGAACATTTACAGGTGTTAAAGCATTTCTTGGATACAGGAAAAATTCCGATTCAAGAAATTTGTTCCGATATACGAAGCCGACTGAACGTTGATGGGCGCATTCAACTCGTTCATTATTTATTTTCTGTCGCTAAATCGGATGGTCATGTGGATGAGCAGGAAATGAAGACGATTGCCCAACTCGCCAATAAACTCGGAATACCTGCCATGGAATTTGAGAGCCTGAAAAACATGTTTTATCGCAATGCAGATTCCGATTACAAAATTTTAGGGATTGAACCGAATGCGAGCGATGAAGAGGTTAAACGCGCCTATCGAAAAATGGCTGTCAATTTTCACCCCGATAAAGTCGCCCAGATGGGGGATGAATACCAAAAAGGAGCTAAAGAAAAATTCCAACAAATCCAAGACGCCTACGAGAACATTAAAAAGAAGCGAGGGATTAAATGAGTTAATGCGTTTTCGTCATATTCTCCGGAACGCATATAATAAAATCCGCTCTCCCCATGTGTTCTTTGTCCAAGGAATTAATATCAGCTTGCGTTACTGTAGAAATCGTGGTGACGCGTAAATCCGGTTTGGACTTCAACAAATACCACATGATGCCTTGATAAAAATCACTGTGATACGCGCCATTGTAATGCATGAAAAACGAAGTCGGTTTCATGTTGCTTAGCATAAATTTAGCCATCGTAGCGTCTTTAAAGGCTTGGCTTTCTACCATAAATCCGCCACCGGCTGGCATGTGGCTTGCCATTTCACGCAATGCGCTATACTGCGAAAGGGAGGTATCTAAATCAAAATACGGATCGGCCATTTGATTTCGGATGGCTGGGGAAAGCGTGTCAAAGGCCGTACGTCCTTTCTTAAACATGAGGCTGGCGTATTTACGCTGGATGTTATCCGCAATGCAAGGAAGCTTATTGGTTTTAGCGAATTCAATGAGGGGCGCATAATCAGTTTCATAATTAGGCCACAGGCGCAAGGAATCCTTCAAACTCTTTTCGGGAAATGCCCCCTGCAGGTAGCGGTTTAATACGGCTTGTTGGTCTTGTTCAAACATTTCAAAACCAAGCATAAGGTTGGTCCCGTGCTGAGCGTATGCATCCTGCGTTAATTCCAACTGCAACCAATGCACAATCGGATTATCGTGGTATTCACCAAAAAACACCACATTTCCCGCTAAACTTTTTGCCTTGAGGTTTTTGTACGTTACCACTTTCCCTTTGGCGTTATAAATCACAAAGGCCTTATCGTGTTGACCAAAACAAACGATACTCCATAAGAAGCCACAACATATCAATAAACTTTTCATAGCGTAGATTTCTAACGAAGGTAAGTAATCTGAACTTAATCCAACAAGGTATGTAAGGCTTCTTGTATGTGGCTTGACTTAACACCACCTACGATTTCAGCCATAAATCCCTTGATGAGCATATCGGTAGCTTTTGCTTCACTAATTCCACGAGCCCTCAAGAAAAATAATGCCTGTTGGTCCAATTGTCCTGTAGTTGATCCGTGGGAACATTTCACATCATCTGCATATATTTCTAATTCCGGTTTGGCATTGATGCTTGCAGCCTCGGATAATAATATGTTCTTATTGGATTGATATGCATTGATTTTCTGTGCGTCTTGATACACCTTCACTTTACCATTAAATACGCCTGTAGCCTTATCCGAGAGTACACCTTTATAATTCTCATCTGAGGTACAATTTGGGGCCATGTGATGCACATAGGTGTGATTGTCAATGTGGTTGTTTTCTCGGCCAATAAAAGCGCCATAAAGTTGTGTGTGTGTGCCCTCTGCTTGAGAAAACACTTCAACCTCATTCCGCGTGAAGTGCGTATTCGCGGTTAGTGTTTGTAATGCGAAGGTACTGTCCTTTTGTTGATAGACCCGTTGCGTATGAAATCCGTAATGAACTCCTTTCGGTTCTTGTAACATATCCGTATGCAAAGATGCCCCTTCACCAAGAAAGAAATCAAAAAGCACATTTGCGTAGGAATCTTCGCTTGTCCCCTCAAAGAACACCTCCAATCGAGCACTGGCTTGATTACCCAAAACCAGTTGATGATGTAGGATTAAAGCCGACTTATCACCGTTGATTCGGTGTATAATTCGAATTGGCTGAGCGAGCTGCGTATGGGCATCCACGTGAATGACTATGCCACCTTGAGCTGTTAATGCATTAATGTGTTGAACATGACCTTGAAGGGAACAGGCATTCCAAGAGGCAGCATCAATCGCACCGGAAAAACTTATATGTAATCCAGGGATGGTTTCAGCACAATACCACGTTTCGTTTTCAAAAATAATATCTACATAATCCGAACCTGAAAGCGGTTGTGAGGTTTGGTTAATTTTGATTGCGTTTAATTTAAGCGCCGCAACACGACCTAATCGTGTATATTTCCATGCCTCATCCCGGGTAGTTGGAAAATGATGTTGGAATTCAATCCCGTCCTTGGCTGCCTGCAATAAAGCCTCCGGAAACTTCAACGGGGTTGGCTCAAGTTGCTTACAAAAATCAATTAATGTACCACTCATTACTCCGCCGATTTAATCCAATCGTAGCCTTTTTCTTCCAATTCTAAGGCCAATTCCTTTCCTCCAGTTTTTACAATTTTACCGTCGTATAAGACATGTACAAAATCAGGCACAATGTAGTCTAAAAGGCGCTGATAATGGGTAATTACCAGCGTGGCATTTTCTCTAGATTTTAGGGCATTTACCCCCCCAGCTACAATACGAAGGGCGTCAATATCCAAGCCTGAATCGGTTTCATCCAATACCGCTAGTTTCGGTTGAAGCATGGCCATTTGAAAAATCTCATTGCGCTTTTTCTCACCGCCAGAAAAACCTTCGTTGACTGCGCGAGAAGCAAGCGATGCATCCAAGTCTACCAAGGCAGATTTTTCTTTGACCAAACTCAAAAAATCTTTGGCTGAAAGGGCGGGCAATCCCTTATGTTCACGAATTTCATTAATGGCTGTTTTCAAAAAATTCACATTTGAAACCCCCGGAATTTCTACTGGATATTGAAACGCTAGAAACACCCCTTCTCGAGCTCGATCTTCAATCGATAACTCCAACAGGTCTTTACCATCAAAACTTATGCTACCGCTACTTATTTCATAGTCCTCCTTACCCGCAATGATGCTGGCTAAGGTACTTTTACCTGCCCCATTTGGGCCCATAATGGCATGAACCTCCCCCGCATTTATTTCAAGGCTCAAGCCTTTTAATATTTCTGTCCCATTAATGGACGCATGTAAATTTTCAATTTTCAACATATCTATTCGATTCTATCCAACACTACCTTCTAAACTAATACTCAATAATTTTTGTGCTTCAACGGCAAATTCCATGGGTAATTGATTGAGTACTTCTTTACAGTATCCATTTACAATTAAGCTTATTGCTTTCTCTTCCGAAATACCCCGTTGCTGGCAATAAAACAATTGGTCCTCCCCGATTTTAGAAGTGGTTGCCTCATGTTCAATTTGCGCTGAACTATTTTTACATTCAATATATGGGAAGGTATGGGCTCCACAAATACTCCCCATGAGGAGTGAATCACATTGCGAAAAGTTTCTTGCATGTGCTGCTTGTTTTTGAATTTGAACCAACCCTCTGTATGAGTTCTGAGATTGCCCTGCTGATATACCTTTTGAAATTATAGTACTTTTAGTATGCCTTCCCAGGTGCACCATTTTGGTACCGGTATCTGCTTGTTGCAAATTATTGGTAACGGCCACTGAGAAAAATTCTCCGACAGAATAATCTCCTTTAAGAATGCAGGAAGGGTATTTCCACGTAACCGCGGAACCGGTTTCTACTTGGGTCCATGAAATTTTTGCATGGTCTTCACAAACTCCTCGTTTGGTAACAAAATTAAAGACGCCCCCTTTTCCATCCTTATCTCCCGGATACCAATTTTGTACTGTTGAATACTTAATTTCTGCATTTTTCAATGCAATTAATTCCACTACGGCGGCATGCAATTGATTTTCATCCCGTTGAGGGGCGGTACATCCTTCCAAATAAGACACGTACGATGACTCGTCTGCAATCACCAAGGTGCGTTCAAATTGACCTGTACCCCCGGCATTGATTCTGAAATAGGTTGACAATTCCATGGGACAACGAACACCTTTTGGAATATAACAAAACGACCCATCTGAGAATACCGCTGAATTCAAGGCAGCATAAAAATTATCAGTAATTGGAACCACGGTTCCTAAATACTGTTTGACAAGGTCAGGGTGTTCTTGAACGGCTTCTGAGAAGGAACAAAAAATAATCCCTAACTCAGCCAGTTTTGCTTTAAACGAAGTTCCCACAGATACAGAATCCATTACGAAATCAACGGCAACACCGGTTAAGCGTTGTTGTTCTTCCAATGATATCCCCAATTTAGACATGGTTTCTTTCATTTCAGGATCCACATCATCCCAAGATTCATATTTTTTCGTTTGTTTGGGTGCCGCATAATAGGATATGGCTTGAAAATCAGGTTTTTGATAGGCGACATGAGCCCAAGTGGGTTCGATCATGGATTTCCAAACTTCAAAAGCCTTTAAGCGGTATTCTAACAACCAAGAAGGTTCATTTTTTTTTGCTGAGATTAGATGAATGATCTGCTCGTTTAATCCAGCAGGGAAAACATCAGCGTCGATGTCAGAGACAAAACCGTATTGATATTCTTTATCGGCTAGGTCCTTGGCTAATTCGTTTTCGGTATATCCTGCCATAATTACACAGAAAATGATTCACCACATCCACAGGTGCGATCCGCATTGGGATTATTAAACACAAACCCTTTCCCGTTTAGGCCTCCGGAAAAATCTAAGGTAGTCCCCACAAGGTATAGATAACTCTTTCGGTCTACAACGACCTTAATGCCATTATTTTCAAAGCTAGAATCCTGTTCGGTTTCTTGGTTGTCAAAGGTTAGCTGGTACATTAGTCCTGAACACCCACCACCAGAAACACCAACTCGAATAAAATACCCATCTTTCCCTTCATCTTCCATCAAGCGAAGGGCTTGCTTCTTGGCTTGATCCGTAACGGTTATCATCTTATTTAGATTTATTTTAAATAGTGGATGCAAAAATACCACAAAAGAGGTATTGGATGCAAGTAGTTAAAACAAAAAATCCCTAAAACAGTTTAGGGATTTCTGAAATAAGGAAAGAACAGGTTCTTTTCCACGTATTTTTAGCGGACTACTTCAATCACTTTTGTGTATAATGCTTCGTTTGCTGATTTAAATACCAAAGTATATGTACCGTTCATCAAATCATTCATGTGTAATGATTTCGCATCAGAAACAGGAATAAGGGGCATAAACTGTCCGTTGGAGGCAATAATTTCAATAAATTCAATCCGTGCATCACTCCAGATGATGGTGGCATTACCGGTGGATGCGTTACAAACCACCTGCACTTTATCATCATCCAATTTCACGGGTATTTCTTGGTTTGCACTAACAACAGAAATCGAAGTAAGGGCTAAGATCAAGGTTAAAATAAGTGTTTTCATAGCTTGTAGATTTGGTTATTACAGTTCAAATGTGCGGCGTAATCCATGTAATTGCAACATTTGACGGCATTTACGAACGAAAATACGATTTGTTACATACCCTGTACTACGTAGAACTACGTAGCTTTGTTAATATTCAATAAAACCTAGCGGATAGTCGATTTAAAGGGCTGAATAATCATTTAACCGATGTGATTCAAATCATTCACTTAAATTGGATATAGAAATAAGGAGAGATACAGGTGGCTTCTTAAATTGAGTTACTGCTTGGAGAGGCAGAAAAGTTTCTAGTCAAAAGTTTTTTCGTACTCAATTTAGTTACAGAAGCCCCTGTTTTTTTTAGACCACTCAGGCATTATGCCTACTACGATAGAAGGGAAGCTCAGGCTTCCTTTCTTTTTTTGTAAAGCAAGGGTCTGCTTGGTACTGCATCGTTTTCAAAATTGGCTACTTGCAACTCCAATACGTATACACCATCTTCTGCCTCCGAAGGGACAAAAATCAACTCGGTAATGGTACGATCTAGTATCGGAGCTTCTGGTACATTCCAATAGGCATGGTGAAATGCCAAGGCCCCACCGTCCACTTCTCGGTCCACTGAAGGTATATCTACTAACAAGTGTTTAATGCCACATTCATTTAGTTTAGTCACACATGCCACATCCATATACGTTGGATTCGTATCCGAATAGTTCAAAAAGCATTTGTTCTGATTATTTGGTTCTGTCCGAATAACCAATGCCTCACAGGGTTGAACGCACGCCAATTGATCAGCGGTTATTACCATATCACCTCCAATGATGGTAGGGATAATGGTTATTAATTGAGCTTCAAAAAAAAACTGATTAAAACACTTTGAAACCGGATAAACGTCCTTTGAAATATGACCATGTGATTCAGTATGCGTTCCATGGCCATGTGGGTTAAAATAAATATCCCTGAAATTTACAGCGCCTCCCTGTTCCACACTGCCAACAAATCCATTTTCCATAACTGGCGTTATTCGAGGACTATCCAAATACCAAGCACGAACCCCATTTGGAGAAACACCAATTGAAAGATCAATAAATGATGAGGTATCAATAAACCAATCCTTATCTATATAAAATTTCATATTCAAAGCTAAACAATTCCCCTTACTTGACAATTGAATGTAAATAAAGTTGATCTTGATTCATACCCACTGCGTATATTGAACTTATCTTTGCACTATGGAACAAAAGGATTTATTGAAAGAAATCATTTCACATTGCAAAGAGTATGGGTTTGTTTTCCCATCTTCAGAAATTTATGACGGATTGGCGGCCACCTATGATTATGGACAATTAGGCGCAGAATTAAAAAATAATATTAAAACGTATTGGTGGAAAGCAATGACGCAATTGAACAGCAACATTGTTGGCATTGATTCCGCCATCTTCATGCACCCAACCACTTGGAAAGCTTCTGGACACGTCGATGCATTTAATGATCCCTTAATTGATAATAAGGATTCAAAAAAACGCTACCGGGCAGATGTGTTGCTTGAAGAATTCCTTGAAAAGCAAAGCCAAAAAATTCAAAAAGAAGTAGAAAAAGGAGAGAAACGTTTTGGAGAAAGTTTCGACAAAGCACAATTCCTCGCTACCAATCCAAATGTCATTCGGATAAAAGAAAAACAAGCCCAAATTGAGTTGCGTATGAAAACGGCACTCAATGAAAATAATTTAGAGGACTTGCGCCAACTTATAATAGACCTTGAGATTGTTTGTCCGATTTCAGGCTCGAAAAACTGGACGGAGGTTCGACAATTTAATTTAATGTTCTCAACATCCCTCGGTTCTGTGGCGGGAGAATCGTCTACTATTTATCTAAGACCAGAAACGGCACAAGGAATATTTGTTAATTTTCTGAATGTGCAAAAATCGGGAAGAATGAAGATCCCATTTGGCATTGCACAAATCGGAAAAGCATTCCGGAATGAGATTGTAGCGCGTCAATTTATTTTCAGGATGCGTGAATTTGAACAAATGGAAATGCAGTTCTTTGTGAAACCAGGAGAGGAATTAACCTGGTATGAACACTGGAAAGAATTTAGAAAAAAATGGCATTTAAACCTTGGTCTCGGAGCGGAAAACTACCGGTTCCATGACCACATTAAATTAGCGCACTATGCCAATGCGGCATGCGACATAGAATTTAATTTCCCTATGGGATTTAAAGAGCTTGAAGGAATTCACTCACGTACCGATTTTGATTTGAAACAACATGAAAGTCACTCAGGGAAGAAGCTCCAGTATTTTGATCCATCCACCAATGAAAGTTATGTTCCATATGTAATTGAAACTTCTGTTGGATTAGACCGACTGTTTCTTTCTATTCTAAGCGCTTCGTACACGGAAGAAAAACTTGAAGACGGCAGTGAACGCACTGTGCTAAAAATACCCGCTGCACTTGCCCCCTACAAAATTGCTGTTTTACCGCTGGTCAAAAAAGATGGTTTGCCGGAAAAAGCACAAGAAATCATGCGAATATTACATTTAGACTATACCGTTCAATACGATGAAAAAGATTCAATTGGTAAACGGTACCGGCGTCAAGATGCGATTGGAACCCCGTTTGCCATCACAGTTGATCATGAAACGCTCGAAACAAATACCGTTACTATACGAAATCGAGACACCATGGCGCAAGAACGAATCTCCATTGAATCATTACCTGCTTTTTTAAATACGCATTGCAGTTGGTCTTCCTTGTTAGGCACCTTAGCGTAGCGATTGTTTGTTATTTAATAGGCAGCACTGGCCTTTATAGCCAGCTGATTTTATCGCCTACTAAAGCGTTTGGCACCCTTCCTTTTTTGAATGCTCAACGCATCAAACAGCATCAGATTAAGACATTATACGGAACAATCTACACGAAGCTTCCCGGTGAAATGATTCTCAAAACCGAAGGGTTTATTCAGTTTCAATTTGATTCCATAGGTCAAACCACCTCGATGCGTTCTTATCGTCCACATCTTGGTTTCCAGGATACAATAAGGTACTTTTATCAATACTCGAATAAGCAATTAGTAGCCACCAAATCCGTTACAAAAAAGGGGTACACGAGTCAACGGTATACGTATTTAAAGGACAAGTTAATAAACTCCGAAGAACGCATTGGCCTCAACTCAAACGGAGAAGAAATTCAAACCAATTCACTAAACTACGTCGATCAAAACTTAGAGAATTACATGCTCACAACCGTCGCGTATGAAGGAGGCCATACCTTTAAACACCTCTTAAAATCGTATGATACAACGCGTACGCTTCTAAAAGAGGTAAGCATTGATTTTCTTCAACAAGACACCATAACCACATGGTATACCTATAACGAGGATTCAAACCTAATCCATCAAAAAACAATCGCAGATCAAACGGTAAATGAGGTTCATATTTCCTATCAATCCAACGGTGAAGTGGAAGCGATAACCTATTACACTAACGGAGTGCTTAGCAAAGAAATACAAGTGATATATCAGGCAGGGAACCAGCCTTTAAGTTCTGTTATTCAACTAGACCATCGCACAAAAGCGATGGAAATAATCCGATTTTAGCGCTTATTTAGATTTTTTACTGACCATAAATGCGATTCCGAAAATCACAATTAATCCCAGAAAAATCATAAAAAAAGACCAAATCCCATCTGTGTTTGCTAAAAACATATGCCATTGTTTAATAACTTTAAGTTAAGGGATAATTTATTAAGAATCAACGCGTCATTACAATTACCAAACAACTGTTTATCAAACATATATGCCCTTCGAATATTCAATTCAATTTCAGCAAAAAATCATCCTAACTTATTTATAACTTTGCAGAAAAAAAAATGTTTCGAACGCACACCTGCGGTGAATTAAGAGCCGAGCACATAGGAAAAGAAGTTACACTCAGTGGATGGGTACAAAAATCAAGGGATTTAGGAGGAATGACCTTTATTGACCTTAGAGACCGGTATGGCATCTCCCAATTGGCATTCAATCTAGAAAAAGACAATGTTCTATGCCTTGAAGCCAGAAAACTGGGGCGTGAATATGTGATTCAGGCAGTAGGAACAGTCATTGAACGTTCGAGTAAAAATCAACATATACCCACCGGGCATATCGAAATCGAGGTACGTTCATTTCAGGTTTTAAACGCCTCGAAAACTCCGCCATTCACCATTGAGGATCAAACTGACGGGGGCGATGAATTGCGGATGCAGTACCGTTATTTGGATTTACGACGAACCCCGGTCCAACAAAAATTATTATTAAGAAACAAAGTAGCGCTTGAAACTCGAAAATACCTGGATCAGCTTGGATTCATGGATGTGGAAACCCCGGTGTTAATCAAATCTACCCCCGAGGGTGCCCGTGATTTTGTGGTGCCGAGCCGCATGAATCCGGGTCAATTCTATGCCCTCCCCCAATCCCCGCAAACGTTTAAGCAATTACTCATGGTTTCAGGGATCGATAGGTATTACCAAATCGTGAAATGTTTCCGCGATGAGGATTTACGGGCGGACCGTCAGCCCGAATTCACTCAAATCGATTGTGAAATGGCCTTTGTTGAGCAAGAAGATATTTTAAACGTATTCGAAGGCCTCATTAAGCATCTCTTTGCAGCAGTAAAAGGCATTGAATTTAATGAACCTTTCCCTCGAATGACCTATGACGAAGCCATTCACATGTACGGGTCAGACAAACCAGACTTACGTTTCGGGATGCCTTTCAATTATTTGAATGCCCTTCAAGGAAAAGGCTTTGCCATTTTTGATCAAGCAGAAACCGTTATTGGCATTGTAGTGGAAGGAGCATCAGAATATACCCGTAAACAACTAGACGAACTCACTGAATGGGTAAAACGTCCGCAAATTGGCGCCATAGGAATGGTATACGTAAAATATAATACAGATGGAAGCATTAAGTCCTCCGTAGATAAATTTTACAGCGAAGCCGACTTTCAGTCTTTGGCCGAAGCGCACAACATTAAAGCAGGTGATTTGTTATTGATTCTTAGCGGGGAATTAGCCAAGACGCAAAAACAAATGAACGAACTTCGACTTCATGTAGCACAGCAAGAAGGACTTCGAAATACCGGAGCGTTTTGTCCTGTATGGGTCTTAGATTTCCCTT
>JBJTWL010000175.1:0-11962 GCA_046081745.1 Flavobacteriales bacterium
ACTGCATCCTGAAACGGTGAAACACGAATCGTTTTGTCGTATAATGCCCAAAATCATGGCGCAAGCACCAAAATTAACAGTATCCGGCACCGTTAGGCAGGTATCCAATTCCAAAGGCTGACAAGGTCCCGGTGTCCATGAGGTAACACCTCCGTAGTAAAAGGCCTCACAATCGTTGTTGTAGGTTACGCTATCGCAACCGCATACAGGATCAACTACATCAGGACACATGACCGAAACATCGATTTGCGCAGGATTTATGCAATTATTTTGTGCGCAAGACCCCGGTGTCCAAGAGGTAACACCTCCGTAGTAAAAGGCCTCGCAATCGTTGTTGTACGTTACGTTATCGCAGCCACAGACCGGGTCAAATACCGCAGGGCACATAACCGAAACATCGATTTGTGCGGGATTTATGCAATTATTTTGTGCGCAAGGTCCCGGTGTCCATGAGCTTACACCGCCATAATTAAATGCCTCACAATCGTTGTTGTAAGTCACGCTATCGCAGCCGCATACCGGTTGATAGACTGCTGGACAAATCACCAAAGAATCGATTTGTGCTGGATTTACGCACGAAGGAGGGTTGCATGGACCAGGTGTCCAGGAAGTAACGCCTCCTAAATTGGTCGCAATGCAGGAATTGTCGTAGGTCACACCATCGCAACCGCAAACGGGGTTATACACCATCGGACAAATGGCCATCGAATCAATCAAAGAGGGGTCCACACAAGGTTGGGCCATGAGACACCATGGGAAAATTCCGCACAATAAAAGAATTCTAATTGTTTTCATATTTTCATATTTTCATGTTTTTATGTTTTTATGTGTTCTAGTTCTCCTTCAGAACGGGCAATCACCGCCGTGGCAAGACAATTGCCAAGCACATTCACTGAGGTGCGTGCCATATCCATCACCGCATCAATGCCTAAAATTACGCTTGCTTTCTCGGGGTCTAAACCCATCGAGGCCACAGTTCCCGCAAGAATGACGAACGATGCACCACGCACTCCTGCCACTCCCTTACTGGTTAACATCAATACCAAACATATTGAAATTTGCTCCCCAATACTTAGGTTAATGCCCGACATTTGAGCTATAAAAACCGAGGCCAAGGATAGGTACAAGGTTGTGCCGTCTAAATTGAAGCTATACCCTGTAGGAATTACGAATCCAACGATATGCTTTGGAATACCAAAACGTTCCAAATTTTCCATGGCTTTTGGAAGCGCCGCTTCACTACTCGCCGTAGCAAACGCTAAGGAAACAGGTTCCGAAACTGCGTTTAAAAATTTACGAATCGGTATTTTAGCCAGCAAAGCAATTGGTAGCAAAATACCTAGAACAAAAACTATCAGAGAAACATAGAGTGTACCGACCAATTTCATGAGTGACATTAACACATCTACACCAGATTTTGCGACGGTTGAGGCTAAGGCCCCAAAAACAGCTAAGGGGGCCAAATACATGACAATATCTGTAAACTTAAACATGACTTCCGCTAAACTCTCATTCATTCGAAGCATGGTCAGCTTATGCTGCTCATTTTTCACCATACCTAAGCCTATGGCAAAAATCAAGGAAAACACGACGATTTGAAGCACCGAGTTTTCGGCAATTGATTTGGCGATATTTTCTGGAAAAATCTCCACAATATGATCTTTATGCTCAGAGCGTTGGGCCAATAGTTCTGTGCTTTTTTCTTTCACTTTATCATTAACATCCACCTGTACGCCTTTACCCGCTTGCGTAATATTAATTGCCATTAAACCTATAAACAAGGCCAAGGTGGTAACGACCTCAAAATAAATGATGCTTTTCAATCCCATCCGACCAACCTGCTTCAGGTTACTATGCCCCGCAATGCCAACGACCAACGTAGCGAAAATTAATGGGGCCACCAAGGTTTTAATTAAGCGAAGGAAAATCTTCGCAAGTCGCTCCATCTCTAGTGAAAAAGCGGGAAAATCCATCCCAACTTCAATCCCCAACACCATGGCACTAAAAATCCAAAGCGACATTTTTTTACGAACGAATGAAATTAGAAAAAGCCCTATAATTAGAGCGAATCGAAGGGTCTCAAACAAAACATTTGGAACATTTTTCAGGTAAGCCTGCGCCACAAAACCTCCTAATAAAACACCAAAAATTAATAGGTATGCTTTTAAACTAGCCAGCTTCTTAATTGTATTCCACATGGTATAAAAGTAATGAATTCAAACTTTGATTCCCAATCCGTATCTTTGTTAAAAAAACGCCCATGGCTATTTCAAACCAGGAATTGGAATTCAATTTTAATGAAGACCGCATGAGACTTCGTGTGAGAAATCTGGAGCAAGAACTCGAGAAAATATACCTCGGAGGCGGAAAAAAACGCACCGAGAAACTCCATGAATCCGGGAAACTTACCGCTCGAGAGCGAATAGACCTCTTGCTTGACCCAAATTCTGAACGCATTGAGATAGGCGCGATTGCGGGATATGGCATGTATAAGGAACATGGTGGTTGTCCGGGTGCAGGGGTAGTCATTGTGATCGGTTATGTAGCGGGCCGACAATGTATTGTGGTCGCTAACGATGCTACCGTCAAGGCTGGCGCATGGTTTCCTATTACCGGAAAAAAGAACCTTCGCGCTCAAGAGATTGCGATGGAGAATCGCTTACCGATTATATACCTGGTTGATTCAGCCGGGGTGTATCTGCCAATGCAAGATGAAATATTTCCAGACAAGGAACATTTTGGACGAATTTTCCGCAATAATGCGGTGATGAGCTCTGAAGGAATCGTGCAAATTGCGGCGGTTATGGGAAGTTGTGTTGCAGGTGGTGCATATTTACCTATCATGTCGGATGAAAGCCTGATCGTGAATAAAACAGGAACTATTTTTTTAGCAGGATCATACCTGGTCAAGGCCGCAATTGGTGAGAGCATCGATAACGAAACCTTGGGTGGAGCTACTACGCAAACCGAAATATCAGGGGTTTGTGACTATAATGTTGATTCAGACCAAGAATGCCTTGCAACCATTCGTGATTTAATGTCGCGCATTGGACAAACGGAACAAGCGGGATACGACCGAATTGCTCCCGAAGCGCCGTTGGAGCCTGCTGAAAAACTGTATGGCATCATGCCCGACGAACGATCAAAACCCTATAATACCAGAGAATTACTTAAGAGTTTGGTGGACGGCTCTTCCTTCACCGAATATAAAGCCGGATATGGTAAAAGCATATTATGTGCCTATGCGCGGATCGACGGATGGAGTGTTGGCATCGTAGCCAATAACCGAGAAATTGTGAAATCCGCCAAAGGAGAAATGCAAATGGGTGGGGTAATTTATTCGGATTCCGCCGATAAAGCAGCACGGTTCATTATGAACTGTAACCAAAAAGGGATTCCCTTGGTGTTTTTACAAGATGTCACGGGATTCATGGTTGGATCGAAAAGTGAGCACGGTGGAATCATAAAAGACGGTGCTAAATTAGTGAATGCCATGGCTAATAGTGTGGTTCCCAAATTCACGGTAGTCATGGGAAACTCATACGGTGCAGGAAACTATGCGATGTGTGGTAAAGCCTATGACCCTCGGTTAATTGTGGCATGGCCAACGGCTGAAATAGCCGTTATGAGTGGTGCTGCAGCAGCAAAGACCTTATTGCAAATAGAAGTTGCGGGATTAAAAGCCAAGGGTGAAGAAATTACACCAGAACGAGAACACGAATTGTATACAAAAATTAAGTCACGCTACGACGAACAAATTTCTCCATATTATGCCGCAAGTCGGTTGTGGGTGGATGCCATTATTGATCCCATCGAAACTCGAAAGGTTATATCCATGGGCATTTCCATGGCGAATCATGCCAAACCTTCGAAGCGTTATAACGTTGGGGCGATTCAGACTTAGCCTGAGCGACTCAAGGTTGTAGGTCAAGTATTAAACTCCACTTTCTTTGCAAGCTTGTAACCATTTAAGGATTAAATAGTTGTTCATTTTATTTGCAATTATTAAAACTTAAAGGCATGAAGAAATACATTTTATTTGCCCTACTATTACCCGGATTAACGGTTGGACAAGCAGATAAGAACGTTAAAGGCAATATTTCTTCTAAAGATGTAAATATCAGTATCCTTGGGGTTTATCAAGATGCCTTCCCTAATGTATCTGTGGTATTTCGTGCCGAGAAAAGCAATGGCAACCCTGTATTTGGGCTCAAGAAAAAGGACATGACCGTTACAGAAAATGATGAAAACTGTCAAGTTATCTCTATTCAAGAACTATCCAAACAGAAACCGATCAATATTGGCATTGTACTGGATCATTCCGGTTCCATGCAATTTGATGAACGTAAAATAAACCAATTAGGGTATGACATAAGTGAAATACCCGTTGATGAAAATGGCCATTATTCCTTTCCAAAAGGATACGTTCAGCCAATTACCTTAGCAAAAAATGCATTATTGGAATTCGTTGAGTCTTTTAATTTCGACAAGGATAAAATTGGGGTGGTAGGATTTTCATCTACCGTTGATTATCAATTGGGGTTAACTAACCAAACGGGTAAAATAAAGAGAAAGATACGATCCATGAAATCGGATGGTACAACCGCCTTTTACGATGCGATACTCGCCAGTCTAAAACAAGTAGAAAATTCAGATGGTGTAAGTGTAGTTGTGGCTTTAACGGATGGGAATGATAACGCCTCAATTTCCAATATGAATACGGTGATAAATAAAGCTAAATCCGCTGATATTCCCGTTTATATTGTAGGATTGGGAGATGTTAATCAAGGTGAACTAGAACGGTTGGCTACGGCTACTGGTGGACAGTTTTACTTTGCTAATTCTGCTAAATCTTTATCGCTTATTTATGAAAAAATCAGTGAAAAACTTCAATCGTTTTATGACATTATTTACCAGTCGCCAAACTTAGAAAACAATTCAACCGAACGCTCTATTGAAATCTCCTTTCTCAATGAAGGAACCAAGGTTGTAAGCGAAGAAGAACGCTTCACCCTCGACTCAAATGCCGTGGTTTATATCACAAAAAAACAAGCAGAGGCCTTGCAAAAAGCTCAGGAAGAAGCACAACTCATCGAACAACAAAAAATAGAAGCAGCGCATCAACATCAAATGCAAGTAAACGCAGGGATTGGCATTCTGGCGGTATTAGTTACTGGGGGCATCCTGTTTTATTTTGCCCGAAGAACGTCAAAGACCACCATTTGTATTGCCAAGGTATTTCCCAATCCAACCGCTGATAAAGTTACAGTTGAGCTTAGTAACGTTGGAGAAGAGCAAGGCATATTACATGTATTTGACCTCCAAGGCAATCAGGTACATCAACAAGCCATTGGAAACCGTGAAGAAGTTGACTTATCCCATCTAGTAAACGGCACATACCTGCTCAAAGGCGAATTTGGAGACAAGGTAACTGATGGGGTAAAAATACTGGTTCAGAAATAACCCAATTACGGCCAGTGCCTACTCCTCATCCCACCCGTTATTCGTGCTTTTCTTACCGTTAAAATAACGTGAGTAGCCAAAGCCGACAATGAGATAGGATGAAACCTTATTTAGTTCAATGGCCGAATAACCCAAATCAGAATTAATCCCTATATCCCATGGCTTATAGCCAAACCCATAGAATGCGTACCCCAAGGTTAAGCGAAAGGAGGCATTAACATCCGCCGCTAAACAAATTCCAATATTCGGTTCAATATACGCTGATTGCTTTGAAATGTATGTAATTCCCATACTTTTCAGGGTATCCGTAACAAAGGCACTTTGCGCCATACCTACTTTAACTCCAATATCTGTAGCTAAACTTTGTGTCCAAAATTTCTCATGACCAACTTTTATAAAGGCAGCACCATTATGCATTCCACCGCTTATTTTCTGGTTTATACGGAACTGATTGATGTTGAAATACGAGTAATGCACTCCTGCGCCAAACATTAAACCCGACTTTAAGGTGTATTGATACATCGGTGAAACATATACCACACCTTGCATTATATTTTTAAATGGTGCATTTACAAATCCGTTTGGCAACCCCAATTCAAACACAAAGGAGTCATCAATTTCCATATCTTGAGCCTCTACATTAGAATTAAGAAAAGTGAAAACTAGGATCAATAAGGTATAAATTCTGCTTCTCATGGATTATAAATTTACAACGTTAAATACTTTTTCTTGATCGTATGAATAAAATTACGAGCGTATCCCGCAGTCTCTGGCTCTAAATTAAAACGCAGTACCGGTAACACAAAACCAACCAAGACCAAGGCCTCAATGCAGGCTATACGCAAAAGCTTAGAAATCGTTGTGGATTCGGAATAAAAAGGAAAAAAATAGACGCTAAGGTAGTATATCCCGATTACCCCAAAAAAGACCAACAAGGGCTTTAAATGACCCCAATGAAACGGATTTAGTTGATACACCCAATAGATATACATGGTACGGGCAATATTGTAAAACACAAAGATAAATCCGGTTGCGAAGCCAACACCTGCAATGCCATACCTTGGAATCAATAGGCGATTCAAGGCATAGATTCCTGCACATAAAAATACGGTAAAAAGCAAATCGTACTTGTACTTTCTTGAGGTAGCAAAAATGATCCCATTGAGCCCGCAATACATATCCACTACCCTACCCAAGAGCAAGAAAAACAAGACAGGAATCCCTGCATTGAATTCTGGTTTCAAAAAAGAAAACAACTCATGAACTGGCAACCAAACTCCTAAAAAGGAGAATAGTCCTATAAATAAGCCTGCCCCACTGGATTTTTGATAAATTTCTTGAAGTCCCTTCATGTCTTTATCTTTCCAAAGTTTAGCCACGATCGGTGAACTAACCCGCGTCATCGCACGAAAAGGAATCAACACTGCGCTGGTCACTTGAACCATAGTGGTATAAATCCCTGTTGCTGCAAGTCCAATCATTCCACCTATCATGACAGCATCCATAGTCACTACAACCATTGTGGCCAAGGTATTTATGTATGAAAAGAGGCTAAAAGACAGGATGATTTTCCTGAATCGCTTTGGGATAGTGATGTGTTTGAATGAAAACCTAAGCTCTTGATGATATATTAAATACCCCATTAAAACCAATGCTGGCAACAAATTACACAACATTAGTAAGGTCAAGAACATTTCAAATGAAATGAATTTTAACGCATACATAACAAGCAACAATGTAGTAATCATCCGTAGACCAATGTCTTGTAAAAAGACCGGCAAGATGTTTTTAAACATGCCTCGCATGTGATTCTCAAACAACATGAATAGCACATTGCCCACTCCTACCGGAACCACCCACCATGCATACTGATTGAATAAAGGCGATTTATCCTGGAAATAAGCGCCAATTTCTTGGTTGAATATCCCATACAATCCGGTGCACAACACGACTCCGAAAAGGACAATTAGCAGATTAAACAGAAGAAATCCGTAGTGCTGTTTTGCCTCGTTCCTAAAAAACGGAAAAAAACGCCAAGTGACATAAATACTTCCTAGATTGCTCAATTGAGCAAACAATAACCCCGTAGTAGTCAATAAGTTAACCAGTCCAATCTGAACTGTACTTAGAAATATAATAAAGAGTAACGCTTTATTTAAGTAGCCTAAAACCAATCCAGCATAAGAGATCAGCGTAGTTCGTAACGCATCTTTCTTTACTAAACCCATATTATCTAGAAAGGTGCATATTCCGCTTGGAATACACCTTGGTAAAAAACGGATCCTTCAAGTCTTTAATGAATCGAATCGCCTCACCAGTAGACTTCATTTCTGGTCCCAGTTCCTTCTTAACATCCGGAAATTTCTCGTACGAAAACACTGGAATTTTTATCGCATATCCTTCTTTTCTCGGATTAAAATTAAAATCTTTAACTTTCTTCTCACCGAGCATCACCTTCGTTGCGTAGTTTACGTATGGCTCATCATATGCTTTCGCAATAAACGGAACCGTTCTCGAAGCTCTTGGATTGGCCTCAATTACATAGACCTTATCATCTTTGATCGCAAATTGAATATTGATTAGTCCAACAGTCCTTAATTCAACGGCAATTTTCTTGGTGATATCCTCAATTTGCGTCATAACAAAATCACCAAGGTTGTATGGAGGTAAGACCGCATAAGAATCTCCGGAGTGAATTCCTGCAGGCTCAATGTGTTGCATGATTCCAATGATATAAACATCCTCTCCATCGCATATCGCGTCTGCTTCTGCTTCAATCGCACCGCCTAAGAAATGGTCTAATAAAATTTGATTGCTACCCATTTCATTGATGATATCCACTACATGGTGTTCCAATTCTTCTTTGTTAATTACAATTTTCATTTTTTGACCACCCAACACATAACTTGGACGCACCAACAATGGAAATCCTAATTCATCAGCCAACTCGAGCGCCTGTTCCGCGCTTTCAACTACTCCATATTTAGGAAATGGAATATGATGTTGCTCAAGCAATTTAGAGAATCGGCCCCTGTCTTCTGCCAAATCAAGGGCATCAAAACTGGTTCCGAGAATTTTTACACCATATCGCTGAAGTTTTTCGGCCAATTTAAGCGCTGTTTGTCCGCCAAGCTGAACGATTACCCCTTCAGGTTTTTCATGTTGAATGATGTCGTATATGTGTTCCCAAAATACCGGTTCAAAGTACAGCTTATCCGCCGTATCAAAATCAGTAGAAACGGTTTCAGGATTGCAATTAATCATGATCGTTTCGTAACCACTCTCTCGTGCTGCCAATACCCCATGAACGCAGGAATAATCAAATTCGATTCCTTGTCCAATTCGGTTCGGCCCCGAACCCAGCACCACTACTTTTTTGCGATCACTAACCACACTTTCATTTTCAAACTCAAAGGTTGAGTAATAATAAGGAGTTTGTGCTTCGAATTCAGCCGCACAGGTATCAACTAATTTGTATACACGCTGTATTCCTAACGCAGTTCGTTTTGCATAAACCTCTGATTCTAGACATCGTAATAAATGCGCTACTTGCCGATCCGCATACCCTTTTTGTTTCGCTTCGAATAACAGTTCTGTTGGAATATTTTCAATAGAGTGGCGTTCAATCCGACGTTCTAATTTGATTAAGTCTTCTATTTGTCTCAAGAACCAAATATCGATTTTAGTTTTCTCAACAATGGTTTTAAAAGGAATACCCAATTTTATGGCATCGTAAATATGAAACAAGCGATTCCAACTTGGTTTTTCTAAACTGTTTAATATTTCATTCTGGTTGGTCAACTCCTTACCATCCGCACCTAGGCCATTTCGATTAATTTCTAATGACTGACAAGCCTTTTGAAGCGCTTCTTGAAACGAGCGACCAATACCCATAACCTCACCAACCGACTTCATTTGTAACCCAAGTTCACGATTCGTTCCAGGAAATTTATTGAAATTCCAACGCGGGATTTTTACGATTACATAGTCTAAGGTTGGTTCAAATAATGCCGAAGTTGTCTTGGTAATTTGATTTTGAAGTTCATCCAAATGATAGCCAATGGCCAATTTTGAAGCAATTTTAGCTATCGGGTAACCCGTTGCTTTGGATGCAAGTGCGGATGAGCGAGAAACTCTCGGATTAATTTCAATCGCAATGATATCCTCCTTTTCATCGGGTGAAACGGCAAATTGTACGTTACATCCGCCAGCAAAATTACCGATTGAACGCATCATATTAATGGCCATATCACGCATTTTCTGAAATGTCGTGTCGGATAAGGTCATTGCTGGCGCCACAGTAATTGAGTCACCGGTATGGATGCCCATAGGGTCAAAATTCTCAATGGAACATATGATAACGACATTATCGTTCGCATCACGCAACAATTCGAGCTCGTATTCTTTCCAACCAATCAAGGCTTTGTCAATCATCACCTCATGTATTGGCGACAATTGTAAACCACGTTCTAGGAGGTTATCAAATTCATCCGGTTTGTATAGTATAGAAGCCCCTGAACCGCCTAATGTATAGCTGGGACGAATACACAATGGAAATCCAAATTCCTGTGCAATCTCTTTCCCTTCAAGAAATGATTTTGCTGTTTTTTGAGGTGCCATTGGAACACCAATCTCGATCATTAAATCACGAAAGGCCTCTCGATTCTCAGTAATTTCTATGGCTTTTATATCCACACCTATTATTCGAACCCCATGCTGCTCCCAAATTCCGAGTTCATCGCACGCGATGCATAAGTTTAAGGCAGTTTGTCCACCCATCGTGGGTAAGACTGCGTCAATCTTATGTTTTGAAAGAATTTCAATGATACTTTCCGTTTCTAGGGGTAAAAGGTATACGTTATCAGCAACGACCTTGTCCGTCATGATCGTGGCCGGGTTAGAATTAATGAGCGTAACCTCAATTCCTTCCTCGCGCAGCGAACGAGCCGCTTGAGAACCAGAGTAATCGAATTCACAGGCTTGACCAATTACAATTGGTCCAGAACCGATAATTAAAACAGATGAAATGGAGGTGACTTTTGGCATGTTTACAATTTAATCGTGCTGGGTATAAATTGTGGACAAAATTAGCTTAAAAACAGGCACAACGAACCAATTTATCCAAGGTAATTTTTGCACATTGACATGAAAAATGTTAATAGCGATGTAACGCGCTCAAGAAAACTCTATTTTTGTTCTTTACATGAAGACAACCATCGCATTTTTCCTATTCCTGTGTACGAGTATTATCGTTGGGCAAACACAAAGCAATTACAAGTTGGCGGTATTAAAATACAACGGAGGGGGAGATTATTATGCCAACCCTACCGCCTTGCCTAACCTTGTTCAATTTTGTAATCAGAATATTGGAACACAAATCGCAAAAGATGTTCCCTATGTAGATGCGGGAAGCAAAGACATTTTCTTGTATCCGTTTGTACATATGACCGGTCATGGAAATGTGGTGTTTTCGCGTGCTGAAGTATCTAATTTGAGAACGTATCTTCTAGGCGGAGGATTTTTACATATTGACGACAATTATGGCATGGATGAATATGTTCGAGCGGAAATCAAAAAGATTTTCCCGGAACATGACTTGCAAGAACTTCCTTCGACGCATGAAATTTTCTCGGTAAAATTTAAACTGAATGGGTTACCAAAAATACATGAGCATGACGGTAAACGACCTCAAGCGTTTGGTATCTTCCATGAAGAGCGTTTAGTATTGTTGTATACTTATGAAACAGACTTGAGTGATGGATGGGAAGATCAGCGTGTTCATAATGATCCGGACGATAAACGTCAACAGGCCTTGAAAATGGGTGCGAATATCTTGTACTATGTGTATACGCGATAACGCTTAAAACCGGCGCGAACAACTTGATCAATTCAAAAAAAAAGCACCCTTACAAAGAAGGATGCTTTACATCAAAGAGATGCTAACTTAATGTTTATGATCATGACCATCGTGGTCGTGGTGTTCATCGATGGCCGGTGTTTTCATCGGTGGCTCTAAGTTGACCATTTCAATTTCAAAAACGAGGTCCGAATAGGCAGGTATTCTCGGATTCCCTTGCGCACCGTAGGCTAAACGATATGGAATATATAATTTAGCTTTTCCTCCTTTACCAATTAATTTCAATCCTTCTTCGAACCCCGGAATCATCCGTTGAACTTGATAATTAAAATCCATCGGTACATTTCTATCGTATGAGGCATCAAATTTCTCACCGGTTGCTAAAAACGTTCCACGGTAATGTAAGGACATTTTTGATCCAAGTTCTCCTTTATACGCCTCACCTGGTGTTTGAATCACAAACATAAGACCGCTGACTGATTGCGTGAGGCCTTCACTTTTATCTATAGCAGAAACTCGTTTTTTAAAGTCTGCATTGTAATCCGCATCGCTCATTGCCGCGATTTTAGCATATGCCGCTTGTTTTTCTTTTTCTGCTTCTTTTAATTTCAAATACTTACCAAAGAAGGATGATTGGCCATT
>JBJTWL010000176.1:0-8238 GCA_046081745.1 Flavobacteriales bacterium
GGTCAATATTTTCGTGGGATGGAGAACTCAAGCGAAATAGTGAACGGTTTTTAACTGATTTTTTACCTTCACCCTGGCGCGAAATAAATACACTTTAACTTGCGAAGGACTTAGGTCAAGCATGGCTCCGATTTCATCGTAGGAGTAACCTTCCAAGTCTCGCATTAGTAAAATGCTTTTCTGCAAAGGGGGCAACATGCCAACCGTTCGTTCAATAATTTCGTTACTTTCAAATTCATGCGCATCCATAAATGGAGTCGTTTGAAGATGTATTGATTGCATGTAGTCAACACGAGCTCTTCGTTTAATGAAGTTTAGCATCGCATGGTGCGTACAAGTAAACAACCAACTTTTCACTTTTTCTTGATCGATTCGATCGACATGTAACCAAAGTTTTTCAAAAACATCTTGTACGATGTCTCTGGCATCCTCAGAGGACCCCAAAAAATTCAAAGCAAACCGGTAAAGACTTACCTGGTGTGCTCGAACCACATTCGTATATTCACTTTTATTCAAACGTTTGGTTTCAGTTAAAACAATTCGCTGAGTGTGAAAGTTACATGTTCAGTAACTTTACAATAACAAATATATGAGAATATGAACATGCAATTAATCCGGTCGAATATTGACTCGGTTTTAATGAATATTTCATAAGGTTCAACGAGAATTAAAATCCAAAATTATCAAAGCCATTTTGGGACAGCATAAGATAATGTTCTTTATCGAACATAAAGAGTTGGGAGGGCTTGTGTGGCACACCGCTCTGTTTTTCTTCAAGCGATGTTACAATATTTAATTTTTGGATTTTTCGTCTAAAATTTCGCTTATCCAAGGGCTTATCCAGAATGGATTCGTATAGTTTGTGCAATTGACTTAAGGTGAATTTCTCGGGCAAAAGATTAAATCCAATCGGGCGAATCTTTATCATTTGTTTAAGTCTTGATTTTGCAGTTTGTAAAATGTCGAAATGGTCAAATGCAAGTTCTCTAATTTCATTCACAGGAATCCACTCTGCTGATTTTGCAAAAGAAGATGCCTGTGGTTGATAATCCTCCATTTTGACCAATGAAAAATAAGCCACGGTGATTACGCGTGCATCCGGTTGGGCACGAATCGACTTCAACCAAGAACGGTCTGATTCTTTTGAAATTCGTTTAGGATCACCAAATGCACCGATTTGCTCGAGGTAAATATGCTGAAGGCCGGTTAATTCGGCTAATACACGGTTGGCGGCCTCATCTAAATGTTCATCATCGTATATTAAGTTACCTGGTAATGCCCATTGTACGCCATCTGCATTGTCACGATTAATCACCAAAACATTTAATTTGTCGAAGTCAAATCCAAAAATCACGCAATCCACAGAAACATTAGGATTCAGTTCTATTGGAGCGTTTTTTTTGATTTCTTTTCTCACTTTTATCGGAATTTGTATATTTGAAAGTGTTAAAATGACACAGAGAGCATATTAACCTTATATTAATTTATGATTTTTATTGTAGAAAGCGGTTCAACCAAAAGCGATTGGGTTTTAATTGATGACAAAAATAACCAAAGTTTTTATTCCACCATGGGCTTCAACCCGTATTTCCATTCTTCTGATTTGATTGAGTCTGAGTTAAAAAAGAACTCACCAATGATGATGGTGGCTTATGAAGTATCAGAAGTTTACTTTTATGGGGCTGGATGCTCCAGCGATAAAATGAATGCTATAGTTTCAGAAGGGTTGTCGCGTGTTTTTACCAATGCAAAAATTCATGTAGACCACGATTTAGTAGCGTGTGCCTACTCCACCTATCTCGGTCGTCCTGGAATTTCATGTATCATAGGAACCGGATCAAATTCTTGTTTTTTTGATGGCAAGGAAGTTTCTGAAGTTGTTCCTGCTTTAGGATACATTCTAGGGGATGAAGGTAGCGGAAGCTATTTTGGGAAAAAATTACTTGCAGCATATCTATATCATCAATTGCCAACTCACCTAAGTGCAGATTTTGAAGCCACCTATGGCCTCGACAAAGATGCAATTGTAGATAAAGTTTATCGCGAACCAAATGCGAATGTCTTCATTGCTTCTTTTATGCCATTCATCGCTAAACATAGCGACGAACCGTATTTTCAAGCCATGATTGAAGCTGGATTCAAACATTTCATGGAAGTTCATGTGTGTTGTTATCCAAATTACAAAGACGCTGACATTCATTTTGTGGGCAGTTTAGCTGGTATTTTCCGCTCAGCCTTAGACCGTGCTGCGGCTTCGCTTGGTGTTTCAGTAACCAGCGTAATCCGAAAACCAGTTGAAGGATTGGTGAATTATCACCTCAAGTATATTTTAAATGATAAAATCACACAAGGATAAGATGAAGTATTTTAATATTTTAATTATCGCACTGGGAATTGTTTTTTCTTTTGCTGCACAATCCGCTCAAACACCGATCAATGCTTCAGTGATATATGAAGTAAATGTTCGTCAATTTTCAAAAGAAGGAACCTTTGCAGAAGTGCAAAAAGCACTGCCGAGATTAAAGGAAATGGGGGTGGATGTTCTATGGTTAATGCCAATAAACCCAATTGGGGTTAAAAATCGTAAAGGAAGTCTTGGTAGTTATTATGCAGTCAGAGATTACAAAGGGGTTAACCCGGAATTCGGCACATTGACTGATTTTAAATCGTTGGTGAAAGAAGCGCACAATCAAGGGATGCGACTTATTATTGATTGGGTTGCAAATCATTCTTCTCCCGACAATGTATGGTTAGATCAAGGTCATAAAGACTGGTATACCCTGGATTCCACAGGTAATGTACAGCCAACCATCGGCACCGATTGGTGGGATGTAGCAGATTTGAATTATGAGAACCAAGCGATGCGCAAAGAAATGATTTCTTCCATGAAATATTGGGTCAGCGAATGTGATATCGATGGCTTTCGATGCGATGTGGCAGGATGGGTGCCGATGGATTTTTGGATTCAAGCGAGAAAGGAATTGGAAACGGTTAAACCCTTGTTTATGTTGGCTGAATCTGAAGGGGCAGATCAACATCAGGCCTTTGATATGACATATGCTTGGGAATTCCACCACATCATGAATAAAATCGCTCAAGGTAAAGCAGCGCCCTCTGAAATTTTAGCCTACCATGAAAAGGATTTAGAATATCCAAAAAACGCGATTCGAATGTATTTCACCTCTAATCATGATGAGAACTCTTGGAATGGCACTGAAATGGAACGCATGGGTAAGGCTCGTTTCGTTATGGCGGTTTTAGCGTATGCCATGAACGGTATGCCATTGATTTATAATGGACAAGAAACATCGCTGAACCGTCGCTTGTTGTTTTTCGAAAAGGATCAGATTAACTGGGATAAAATGGACATGGTCTCTTTTTACTCCAGGTTAAACGCGTTAAAGCATCGTAATTATCTACTGGCAGCAGAAAGGTATGAATCGTACGACAAGTTCGAATTATTGAACGATGGAAAAGTCATTGCAATTACGAGGTTTTCGGGTTCATTTCCAGACGAAGAATTGGTTTTTTATTTGAACTTATCTTCACAAAAACAAGTGTTAAAAGGGCCTGCGGATGAAAAATCCCAATGGACGAATGTGTTTACCGGAAAACGATTCAAAAAAGCGAATAAGTCGTTTAAATTAGCTCCTTGGGGCTACTTGGTTATTGAAAATTAGCATCCATGGAAACATCGAAAAAACCAGCACTGAGTTTTTGGCAAATCTGGAACATGAGTTTCGGATTTATGGGGATCCAATTTGGATTTGCCTTACAAGGGGGATACATGTCCCGCATTTTTCAAACCCTGGGTGCAACACCCGATGAGATTCCTGGACTATGGATTGCGGCACCCTTAACCGGATTAATCGTTCAGCCTATTATTGGGTTTTTATCGGACCGTACGTGGTCCGTGCGTTTTGGACGTCGTAAACCCTACTTTTTAATTGGGGCAATCCTGAGTTCATTTGCCTTGTTTTTCGTGCCTTACTCCCCGGAATTATGGGTCGCAGCCGGTTTTTTATGGGTACTTGATGCTTCGATTAATATCAGTATGGAACCTTTTCGCGCCTTGGTAGCTGATAAGTTGCCGGATAGTCAACGTTCCTATGGATTTATTTTACAAACTTTAATTATCGGAATAGGGACATGGGTAGCTTCAAACTTACCTTGGATGGTTACACAATTGGGGTTTCCTGAATCCGATGACAAAACCGTAATTCCGGATAACGTTAAAGTAGCCTTTGGAATAGGTGCATTAGTCTTTCTGCTAAGCATTCTCTATACGGTATTAACTACAAAGGAATATCCACCGGCAGATGAAGATCAATTTAAGGATCAAAAGAAACACGGTAACTTTATAAGTGACTTTTTGGATTCGGTTCGAACCATGTCGTCTACCATGTTGAAGTTAGGGGTTGTTCAATTCTTTAGTTGGTTTGCATTTTTCACGATGTGGAGTATGGCCACACCCGCGCTCACTGCCCATGTATACAATGCGCCAGCTCCCAATAAATCCGAGTTTAATCTAAGCTTAGCGAACGATAAATCCACCTTTGAAGCCATGAATGTGGCGTATCAACATGCCTCTGATTCTGTGGGGTCCAACATGGGCGTTTATGGCCTGACCTCTATGGTTTTTGCCTTGTTGTTAACGTTTTATTCCGCAAAACGTGCTGTAAATCGTAAGTGGATTCATTTAGGCTCTTTGATTCTAGGGGGTATAGGGTTTATTTCAATGAGATTAATTCCGGATTCGTCATACCTTTGGATTTGCTTTGCCTTGATTGGTTTTTCATGGGGCAGTATTCTGTCTATGCCCTATGCCATGTTGTCTAGCTCCGTTGATGAAACTAAGATGGGGCTAATGATGGGACTTTTTAATATGTTTATCGTTATTCCGCAAATTGTGGCAGCACTTGGCGGTGTGAATTTATTATCGAAAGTTTTTGGTGATTCTCCCATAGCACCCATGCTTTTGGCTGGCGTTTCTTTGGTGATTGCTGGATTATGTAATTTGTTGATCACCGATAAAACTGTTGCGCGTGGCTAGGATTAAAGCATTGCTGTTTGATTTAGATGGCGTCATTGTTTCCACCGAAAAAAATCATTTTGTAGCATGGCGAGAAACTGCAAGTAGATTAGGGATTTCCTTTACGGAACATCATAATGAAGCATTAAAAGGAGTGAATAGGGTAGACTCCCTAAAACACATTCTTAAACTTGGGGATAAATCCGTGAGTGATGATGATTTCGAGTCTTTGCTCGGTTTTAAAAACGACATGTATTTAAATTCTATTGCCACCTTGTCTAAGGCTGATTTATTGCCTGGTGTGGATGCGCTGTTAATACAGGCTAAATCCATGGGAGTAAAAATTGGTTTAGGATCGTCCAGCAAGAATGCACCCATGATTTTAAGGCGTTTAGGGATCACCGAATTATTTGACGTGGTAATTGATGGGAACGGAGTTGCCTGTCCCAAGCCTGATCCTGAGGTGTTTTTGAATGGAGCTAAGGCCTTGAATCTTGCGCCTTCAGATTGTTTAGTGTTTGAAGATGCCTTAAGTGGTGTTGCCGCTGCAAAAGCAGGTGGTTTTCTAGCTATAGGAGTTGGTAACCCCATGTTAAAAGAGGTAGCCGATGTATATTTTAATGATTTGACAGAATTTAGGTTAGAAGCGTATGCATAATTTATTTGAGATTGATTCCTGGAAGATAATCGAACAAAAGTTTGACCCGAGCAAACAAAAACAAGCGGAAAGTATTTTTAGTATTGGGAATGGTGCTTTTGGTCAACGGGCTAATTTTGAAGAGACGTATACGGGCGACTCCTTACAAGGAAGCTATGTGGGCGGTGTGTATTATCCAGATAAAACAAGAGTAGGTTGGTGGAAAAACGGATATCCTGAATATTTTGCCAAGGTCTTGAATGCATGCAATTGGATTGGTATTAACATTGAAATCGATGGTGAGCTATTAGATCTTAATGTTCAGAAACCCAGCACCTTTTATCGTGAGTTAGACATGCAAACGGGCATGCTAACACGGCGTTTCAAGGTGAAATTTGCGCAGGGTAAAGAAATTCATGTAGAATCAATTCGTTTTTGCTCCATGGATGATGATGAATTGGCTGCCATTCAATATTCTGTTACCCCGTTAAATTTTAGCGGCAACATCAAGTTTATTCCGTACCTCGATGGAAAGGTTCATAATCACGATTCCAATTACGATGAATTTTTCTGGGAAGAAGATAGCCACAAGGTAGATGTAAAAAAGGCTTACATCTGTGCTAAAACAAAGAAAACCAATTTCAGTGTGGCGACCGCCATGCGTTTTTCCTTTTGGAAAAATGAGGAATTACTAACAATACATCCAAATATTGCTTCAAGTGATTTTTATGTTGAAAATAACTTTGAGCACTTTGTAGAGCAAGGAAACACTTACGCGCTTAAGAAATACGTGAGTATTGTATCCACGGTTCACCATTCCGAGTTTTCAGTTATTCCAAGAGCCATCAATAAAGTCAGAGACGCCTATGTTTCTGGTTTTAATTCCTTGTTGGCTGCACACAAATCGGCATGGCAAAACATTTGGAATAAAGCAGATATCGTTATCGAAGGAGATGTGGCTTCTCAGCAAGGCATTCGGTTCAATATTTTTCAGTTATACCAAACATACACAGGGAAACATGCTCAGTTGAATATTGGCCCTAAGGGATTTACTGGAGAAAAATATGGAGGTGCAACGTATTGGGATACCGAGGCATATTGCTTGCCTTTTTACTTAAAAACAGCTGAGCCAGCCGTAGCTAAACAGTTGTTGGTGTATCGTTTCAATCAATTAGATCGCGCCATTGAAAATGCTGAAAAATTAGGCTTTAAATACGGTGCCGCCTTATATCCCATGGTCACCATGAACGGTGAAGAATGTCATAATGAATGGGAGATTACGTTTGAGGAAATTCATCGCAACGGGGCAATAGCCTTCGGTATTTATAACTACGTACGACATACCGGAGATGCTGATTATCTAAAAGACAAAGGACGAAAGGTGTTGAATGGAATCGCTCGATTTTGGGCACAACGTTTTAATTGGTCGGAAGACAAAAAGCAATATGTGATGCTTGGCGTAACCGGCCCCAATGAGTATGAAAATAACATCAATAACAACTGGTATACCAACTATATTGCTACATGGTGTTTATCATACGCGTTGAAATGTGAGACCGAATTTGCCCCTAATTCTACCGCCTTCTTAAGTGAAAAGGAGTGTGCAGAATGGAAACAAATAACTGAAAATGTATATTTCCCGAAATTGGATGGAACCCGTATATTCTTGCAGCAAGACGGATTTATGGATAAAGAACAATTGAGCGTATCCGATATTCCAACCACTGAACGGCCGATAAATCAGCATTGGAGTTGGGATCGGATTTTACGTTCAATCTTCATAAAACAAGCTGATGTCTTGCAAGGATTGTATTTATTTGAAGACCATTTTGACTTAGAAACACTGCGTGAGAATTTTGATTTTTATGAACCTAAGACCGTTCATGAATCTTCACTTAGCCCTTGTGTACACGTCGTGATAGCAGCGGCAATCGGAAGGATGGACAAAGCCTATGAATTGTATCTCCGAACATCACGTTTGGATTTAGATGATTACAACCATGAAGCGGATGAAGGCTTACACATCACCAGCATGGCGGGAACATGGTTAAGTTTAGTGGAAGGAATGGCAGGTGTTCGCATCGGTGAGGATGGGTTGAGTATAAATCCGAGTATTCCTGAGGCATGGAAGCAATATCATTTCCAGATTCTGTATAAGAATCAACCCTTAAGAATTGAGGTAAATCAAAACGGCGGCACGATTGAGAACTTAGGTTCAAGTGAGGTATCATTAAATCTTAAAAATCAAGCATATGCAGTTTCAGCAATGGAAAAAATCGCCTTTTAGCGTATTGCTCTGTCTTGGATTATTTCTTCCTATAGTTCAACCCATTGCGCAAGTAAATCCAACCAATAGGCAAGTTTTATTGCAAGGATTTTGGTGGGATTATTGGAATTCAAATTACCCAAACGGTTGGGCAAATTATTTAACCGAATTGGCTCCAAGGCTTCGAGGCTTAGGTATTGACGCTATATGGATTCCACCAACCATTAAAAACTCAGGCACCAATAGTGTGGGCTATTCGCCCTTTGATCATTATGATTTGGGTGATAAGTACCAAAAGAATTC
>JBJTWL010000177.1:0-25313 GCA_046081745.1 Flavobacteriales bacterium
GAAGAAGCACTTCTGTGATGACCGTCTGCAATATAAACGGAATTAATATGCTTGAATTCTTGAATGATTGCTTCACTTTGTTCAATGGATAAGACCCATAATTCATGTTTAATTTGGTCAGTAGTAGTAAACTCGTATTCCGCCCTGGTGCATGTAAGTTGATCAATAATTTTATCAATTCGATCCGTACCTTCATAAGACATTAATACCGGTTCAGCATTCAGACCAACAATCTCTAAGTATCGTGTAAAAACTACTTCGCGTTCTGTGAGTGTTGCTTCGTGTTTCTTAATGTGATCGCTTAGGTATTCTTCTACGTCTGCACCCCCAATAATGCCTGTATAAGATCGGTCCGGACAGGTTTGACGATACACGTAAAGGTGCGCTTCGGGATCTTGTATTAAAATTCCTTTTTCCTGGAAAGACGTGTATCCTGCCTTCACCAGTTCAAACCGTTCATTCGAATTGGCTTCTGTTCGTTTGAGGCGGTTGAATTCCGGATTGATTATATGCAATAAGGTGTAGGGATTGTCTTCTAGTTTGGCCTTAAGGACATTGGGTTTATAAGAATAATAGGGTCGGGTTGCGACTAAATGGACCTTGTCCCTCACCGGACGTATTGCTCGAAAGGGTTTGATGTTGGCCATGCTAAAACTTATAACTTACACCGATACTCGGTAGAATTGGGAATTGATAAATCACCTTGGATGTGACACGATTCACATAAAAGATATTTTTTCGATCGTAAACATTTGTGATGTTCCCTGTGATTTCAAGCCTGGTTTTGTTTTTAAAGTCGAAGTGTTTTTTAACCGTAATATCTAATCGATGATAGTATGGAAGTCTACGACTGTTAAATGTACCTAAGAGGGTGGTAATCGTTGATGGGTTATTGGTTACGTAATCCGTAGTAACACCACCGTTGAAATTCTCTGCTTGGTAATATCCTGCCGTTGGAGTAAATGGAAGGCCAGATCCTAGGTTCCAACGTACGTTTAATTCTAAATCTTTTTTCTTACCGAATTGATATGACCCTACTAAATTGACATTATGTCTTCGGTCAAATACCGGGAAGTAGGTATCGAATCCATCCCATCGGGTAGAATAACTGTACGAGTAAACACCCCAAATGAACAGTCTATTCAAACTCAACTTATAAAGCACATCAACGCCAATCGTCTTACCCGATTCAATAATAAAGTCCTTTTTAAATACATCATCGATTAATTCAAATTGAGCGAGGTCTTCGTATAATTTGTTTTGGTTTATGTTGCTCAATTGGTTAAAGTACTTATAATATCCTTCAATATTGATGAAGTTCGACTTATTCAAATCATACTCTAATCCTAGAATGCCGTGCCATGCATATTGTAGACCATTCCGGATGTCTTTGGAGTTTAAGTTTTCCGTAATGAACTGCTCTTGTACATTGGTTGGTGCAGAAAGTAAGCCATTAAAGAGATTAACGATGTCCTTATCACTTGAAGCGGATGTAAAGTTTTGGGAATAGCGTCCTCCAGAGAATTTGAATCTTAATTTTTCAGTGGCGTTATATTTCAATCCCAATCTTGGTTCAGGTGAAATAGTGCTTAAGGAAGCATAAGCTTGTACTCGAAAACCAGCTTGCATTACCCATCGAAGGTCTTTTGAAACCCTTCTATAATTATAGTATGCGCCGAGCTCGGTAGAAAAGTTGAATGCTTCTATTTTTCGCTTCGCTTCATTATAGGTAACAAATTGGGTATTGAATCCGCAAAAATTAAATCCGTAATTCATTTCACCTTCATTCTTTAAGAAATAAGAAAAGTCAAATCCAAGGTCAAACCCTCCGATTTTAGAGTACCTTGGTTCTACTTGGTCCTCTGCGAAGGTGGTCATAAAGTTAGAGCCGTTAACATGTCCGCGAATAAATACCGGAGAACCTGAGGGAATCATGAGGAAGTTCATCCCGCCACCAGATGCTTGCCAATTCAAGTCGGCAATGCTGTAATTCACACTGTCCTGATTATGAAATCCAAATAAGCTCACTTTTGATCCACTTTCGCTGGTAAAAGTAACTTTGCCATATAAATCGGTAAAGTTAAACGGTAAGCCATCGCCTTCGTTTATTTTAGGATAAAGGGATTTAGAGGTATAATCTATCAGGGAATGTTTCGCCGTAAATACATACGAACCCGGAGAAAGTCTGCCATTTTTTGGCTTACTAAACGGGCCTTCCAATACCAATTTCGCTAAGAATGGGGATACCGACACTTTTCCGCCGAATGCACCACGATCACCGTCTCGATATGCAATGTCCATGATCGAAGAAACTCTTCCGCCGTATTTTGATTCAAATCCTCCGGTATAAATATCCACTGATTTTACGAGTTCGGTTTCGAAGATGGAGTAGAAACCAATTGAGTGAAAGGGGTTGTAGATGGTCATACCGTCCAACAAGGTTTTATTTTGAATGGGGGTTCCGCCACGCACATAAAACTGACCACCTTGATCCCCGGTTACAGTAACTCCGGGAGTAACAGAAACAGCACCTAATACATCACTTTCTGCACCATAAACAGGGATTCGCTCCACGCCTTCTTTATCAAATTTGATGGTGCCCACATCCGGTTTTGTTTTTTTTGTTTTCGAATCGGCGGTAACCACTACATCATCAAACGTTTTGTCTGTTGGGCTTAGTTTAATCGGAATGTCGACAATCTTTTTATCCGTAGTGAATGTTACGGGGATAAACGTTCGCTTATAACCTGCCACATTAATTCGAAGTAAATAGTCAGCTTTCTTAAGTTTAGGTATGGAAAACAAACCATTGGCATCCGTCATGGCTCCAGCAACAAGGGTGCTATCCATGGTGAGCAAGGTGACTTTTTCATTGCTAATGGCTTCTCCGTTTTTTTCATTGGTAATAAATCCCCTTACGTTGTAATCTTGAGAAAAGACAACAAGCGGGAACAAGAAAAGAAAGGAAAGATAGCGCATAAAAATTTTTCCCCGAAGATACGCAATAGAAATGAAAGATTAACTTGCTGTTTCACTAAAAAGTGCTTCCACAAATGCTTGTTTATCGAACAATTGTAGGTCTTCCATTTTTTCGCCAACACCGATGTACTTTACGGGGATTTGCATTTGGTCGGAAATGCCAATTACCACTCCGCCTTTGGCGGTTCCGTCTAATTTTGTGATGGCTAACGCGTTTATTTCTGTCGTTTGTGCAAATTGTTTGGCTTGTTCATAGGCATTTTGACCGGTGGAACCATCCAGCACCAATAAAATTTCATGCGGGGCATTTGGGAACACTTTGGTCATTACCCGTTTGATTTTACCAAGTTCATTCATTAAGTTGACTTTGTTGTGTAGTCGACCTGCCGTGTCAATAATGACTACATCCGCACCATTGGCTTTCGCTGATTGCAGGGTGTCAAATGCAACGCTTGCTGGATCAGCATTCATACCTTGTTGAACAATATCCACACCAACGCGCTGAGACCAGATAATTAATTGATCCACCGCGGCAGCCCGAAACGTATCAGCCGCCCCCAACATAACTTTTTTACCAGAGGATTTAAATTGATGGGCGAGTTTTCCAATGGTTGTTGTTTTACCAACACCATTTACACCAACCACCATAATTACATAAGGTTCGTTTGGATTAAGTTGTTTGTTTTGCTCCAGGGATATCGTGCTAT
Organism: Flavobacteriales bacterium; assembly: GCA_046081745.1. GTDB lineage: Bacteria > Bacteroidota > Bacteroidia > Flavobacteriales_D > Crocinitomicaceae > UBA952. The sequence goes on from JBJTWL010000177.1 coordinate 3,687, forward strand.
CAACGAGTAAACCCGTGATTTCCTCCTTTAGCACCATGTTTAATTCATCGGTATTCAAGACCTTATCGCGATCAACGCGTTTTTGGATTCGGTCAATGATTTTGAGGGTGGTTGCTACACCTACGTCGGATGAAATAAGGACTTCCTCTAAATTATCGAGTACTTCGTCGTCTACTTTAGATTTACCAAGGACTGCACGAGTAATTTTACTGAAAAAAGATTGTTTGGTCTTTTCTAAGCCTCGATTTAGGTCTTCCTTTTTACCCCTGGAAAAAAAATCAAAAATTCCCATATTAATAATGCATAAAAAATCCCGTCTACCTTGGCGGACGGGATTGTCTATAATTTTACAATCGGTTAGTTCTTAGAGAACCATTCTTTTACTTTGTCGTTGTGAACGATTTCTTCTTTAGTAACGTATCCACCTGATTTTTCAGATTTAACCATTTTAATCACTTTTGTGTGCTCTTTTCCTCCACCTTTCTGTAAGGATGCAACTACTTTCTTTGCCATGGTCTATGCTTATTTAATTTCTTTATGAACGGTATATCGCTTTAACACGGGATTAAATTTCTTTAATTCCATTCGGTCAGGCGTGTTTTTTCTATTTTTAGTGGTAATGTATCGAGACATTCCAGGCATACCTGATTCTTTGTGCTCAGTACATTGAAGAATTACTTGAATTCGATTTCCTTTCGTTTTCTTTGCCATTTTACGTTGCGTTTATTCTGTTTCCCAACAGGGTAAATTATTTAATAAATCCTTTAGCCCGAGCATCTTTCAAACAGGCAGAAATTCCTTTCTTATTGATGGTTCTAATCGCTGAAGTGGATACTTTCAAGGTAATGAAGGTATCTTCCTCAGGTACATAGAATTTCTTAGTTACCAAGTTTGGTAAAAATCTTCTTTTCGTTTTACGGTTGGAGTGAGAAACGTTGTTTCCTACCATTACCGATTTTCCTGTTAGCTGACAAATGCGCGACATGATGTATTAAACTTTTAATTAAAGCGGGTGCAAAGAAACGATATTTTTAAGATAAAAGCAAATTGAAATTTATTTTTTCCGCGATTAATGCGTGTGTTAATCTTCAAGCAAGGCTAATCGCAATAAATTTAACGCCGCCAAGGTACTCATTTCAATGTTCCTTTGACGGTTATCTCCAAATTGAAATTTTTTGGCCACTGTTTTTGAAGGTCCAGCAAGACCAATCCATACGGTACCTACGGCATGATTTGAATCACCGGAGGTAGGCCCCATGATGCCGGTGGTGCTTAGGCAGTAATCTACTCCTAGACGTTCCCTGCCCGCTTCAGCCATTCGTAGTACAACTTCCTCACTGACTACATCATGTAACGCAATGAATTCAGGTTCTATATCTAGTAGGCTTGATTTCATGTGGGTTTGATAGGTAAGAAAGCTGCCCCTAAAATAGTGTGATGAACCTGAATTTCCCACCAAAGAGGTAGCTAAACTTCCCGCGGTACAGCTTTCCACTGTTCCTACCATCTTATTGTTCTTAGTTAAGAGTTGGGCGACAACACTGGACAAGGTATCTTCGCCGTATCCTACAATCTGTTCGGGTATCAGTTGCTGTAATTCTCTTATTTTCTCTGCAATTAATTCTTTATCTACTTTTCCTTTATGTGAGCCAATGCGCAATTTAACGATGCCGGGCGACGGCAGATAAGCCAAGGATAGACTAGCGGCTTCGAGGGATGTTTCCCAATCAGCGATGCGTTCTGCAAGGAAACTTTCGCCCATTCCATGAGTGATGACCGTTTGATGGTAAAGTGCATTTAAGTGGTAGTGTTCTGAAAGCCTGGGTAGAATTTCCTCTTGGAAAATTGCTTTCATCTCGTATGGTACTCCCGGTAGACTAATCACAGATTTCCCCTTGGATTTAAACCACATACCGGCAGCAGTTCCCAATCGATTCGGAAGAATTTCACACCCTTGTGGTAATAATGCTTGATCGATATTAACTTGAAGCATTGGGCGATTTCTTCGTTCGAAAAAGTCGGTTATGTGATCCAATGTTTCTTTATTTTCAACCAATGGCATGTCAAAATAGGAGGCCAGTACTTTTTTGGTACGATCATCTTTAGTTGGACCTAAACCGCCGGTAACAATACAGAGATCGGCTGTTGTTTCTTCGATGGCCTTGCGAATTACATGTTCATCATCGGAAATGGTCAATACCTGTTGAATTCTTGCACCGATTAGCGATAATTCTTTCCCCAGCCATGCGGCGTTGGTGTTGATGGTTTGACCAATTAATAATTCATCTCCAATGGAAAGGATGGATACAATCATAGTTTGACGAATTTAGCAATGGACTCTATATGACCCGTATGTGGGAATTGGTCAACGAGACAGAATTTCTCTAAGGTGTACCCGGCATCAACTAATGTTGAGGCATCTCGAGCCTGAGTCGAAGGGTTACATGAGATATAAATAATACGTTTTGCACCAAGTGCGATTGTTTTGAGCAAGGTTTTTGGAGCAATCCCTGCGCGTGGCGGGTCTAAGATAAGCGCGCCGATGTTGCCTTCATATTCCGGATGTTCTTTAAGGAATATTCCAACATCTGCCGCATGAAAATAAACGTCTGATAACTGGTTTTTGCTTGCATTTTCAATGGCGTCTTCAATCGCCTCTGGCACGATATCTACACCGGTGATGCGCGCACTTGGATTTCTAGTGGCAATCAATTGAGCAATGGTTCCTGTGCCGCAAAATAAGTCCAGAATTTCTTGATTTGGCGGTAGGTCCTCTAATAAATAATCAATCGCTTTTTTATAGAGCAGTTCAGCACACGCTGGATTGGTTTGGAAAAAACTTTCCATACGCATTTGGAAGGTTAACCCGAGTATCTGTTCTTCTACAAAGGATTTACCATAAAGCATCTTGGTATGTCCATTTTCAATTTTCGATCGATCGGCAACATCATCATTCACGGTATGTTGAATGCCTGCAATTCGATCTCCGTACAATTCAAGCAATTTAGCAACGAATGCGTTCCTTTCAAAATTCTTGATGCCTTCAGACGAGGTCACTAAATTCACCAGAAGTTGGTCGTGCAAAAATGATTTTCGCACGATTATGTGTCTGAAAAATCCTTTTTTTTGGGGAGGATGCCAAGCAGGAAGGGTTGTTTCTTTTAAAAACGTTCTCAATTGGGTTAATTTGCGCTCCCATTCCTCGTCGAATAATCCACTGGGTTTATTTAAGTTTTCTACCTTCCACCATGTGCCTCTACGTTTGAATCCTAAGGCAAAAGCGTCGTCGATATCTTCACCGCTTTCTATATCATGTTCAATGCTCGAAAAACTGTATTCCATTTTATTTCGATAGAAATATATGGATGGTGAAGCAATGTATTCATCAAATAGTTGTTCTATATCCCGAATTCCACTGATTTTTGAGAACGTAGTTAACGTGGATGAGCGCTTTGCCTTGTGTTGTTCCTCTTGCGGTACAAAAATATAGGGGGCACCCGATATTTCTTGATAATCGGTAAGAACTTCCAAAGGTGAACGGTGTAATACTTCAACTAATTTAGCCTCTGCATGGTGTTTTCGTTTAACATCAATTTTTGCTTTAACCACCTGTCCTGGAAAAGCATTATCCACAAATACAATAAAATGTGAGTCTTCGGTGGGGATTTTAGTGATGCCTCTTCCACCAAAGGCAAAAGCATCAATGGTCAATGTAACCAGTTCTCCGCGATGAAACATGTTATATCATTCCCCGAATTACACCTTTGTCAGAGGCTTGAATAAACCCAAGAATTTCATCCCTCAGCGGTGAAGCAACTATACTTTCTTCAACGGCTTGAATCCCTTTTGAAATGTTGCTGTTTTGGACATAGATAATGCGATAAATGTCTTCAACGAGTCGGACATCCTCGTCGCTAAAGCCTCTTCTCCGTAAACCCACAGAATTAACACCAGCAAACGTCAGCGGTTCTCGGGCTGCTTTAATATATGGTGGAACATCTTTCCGGATCAATGAGGCACCGCCGATAAATGCATGTTTACCAATATGCACAAACTGTTGCGCCGCCACTTTACCTTCAAGGATAGCATAATCATCAATAGTAACGTGACCAGATAATCCGGTGTAGCTTGCAAGGATTACATGGTTGCCAATTTGGCAATCATGTGCTACGTGGACATAGGTCATAAGTAAGCAATGTGAGCCAATGACCGTTTTCCATTTATCTTTTGTAGCTCTATGAATGGTAACGCACTCTCTGATTTTTGTATAATCTCCAATTTCTACCGTGGTGTCTTCTCCTTCAAACTTAAGGTCTTGTGGAATAACTCCGATCACTGCGCCAGGGAAAATTTCGCAATGTTTACCAATGCGTGTGCCGGGATAAAGCGCAACATTGGAATGAATTTTAGTGCCTTCTCCAATGACAACATTTTCATGAATCATGCTGAAAGGGGCAATGCTTACGTCTGCTCCAAGCTGTGCATCGGGATGTATACTCGCTAAGGGAGAAATCATGCTGTTTTGTCTTTAATTACTTGAGCCAACATTTCAGCCTCCATTACGGCTTTACCATTCACATAAGCAACGCCTCCCATTTCAACTAAGCCTCTACGAATCGGTGAAAGGAGCGTTAATTCAAATACGAGGGTATCTCCAGGTACCACTTTTGACTTGAATTTAACTTTGTCGATTTTCATAAAATAGGTAGAATATAAATGGGCATCTTCTACGCCGCTTAATGCAAAAATACCACCCACTTGTGCCATGGCCTCAATTTGCAATACACCGGGGAAAACAGGATTTCCTGGAAAGTGCCCCGTGAACATTGGTTCGTTCATGGTTACATTCTTTACGCCAATGATTGAATTTTCATTCAATTCCATCACTTTGTCTACTAATAAAAATGGATAGCGATGTGGGAGCATCTGTTCGATGTCTTGGATGTTATAAATAGGTTCTTTGGATAAGTCAAAGAACTTACCTTTTCCTTGTTGTTTTTTGATTTGTTCTTTGAGGACTTTTGCGAATCGAACGTTTCCAGAATGACCTGGACGTGCAGCCAAAATATGTGCTTTAATTGGACGACCAATGAGTGCTAAGTCCCCTACGATATCTAACAGTTTATGTCTAGCAGGTTCGTTTTCGTATTGGAGTTTGAGGCTATTTAACACACCGATTCCATCAATAGAAATCTCAAGATTTTCTTTACCCAGCAATTTCGCCAACCGATTTAGCTCTTCTTGTGAAACGTCGGTCCGATCAACAAGCACAATCGCATTATCTAAATCACCCCCTTTAATTAAATTGTTTCCAGCCAAATACTCCAGTTCTCTTAAAAAAACGAAGGTTCTACACGGAGCTATTTCTTGTTTAAATTCACCAAGATTATACATGCTGGCATGTTGCGTACCAAGCACCGGCGAATTGTAATCTACCATAACGGTTAGTCGAAACACCTTATCCGGAATGGCTAAAAATTCAATGTGTTTTTCAGTATCTTCCCAAGGAATATTCTCATCCAATTCAAAATAAATGCGTTCAGCATCCTGCGCTTCGGTTCCAACACTATCAATAGCTTTTACATACGGCAGCGCACTTCCATCTAAAATAGGAATTTCTTGCCCCGTAATTTTAATAAGGGCATTATCTACACCACAGCCAACCAACGCTGCCAATACATGTTCGGTAGTATATACTCTTACTCCTTTAGATTCAAGGGTTGTTCCTCGTTCTGTGGACACTACTAAATCCACATCTGCATTAATAATGGGCGCCTCTTCTAAATCGATACGTTGAAATTTATAACCGTGGTTAGCCGGAGCAGGACATAGTTCGATAGTGACTTTTTCTCCTGTATGTAATCCAACGCCCATAAGCGCTACAGGGTGTTTGAGGGTGTGTTGTTGTTCGATCATATTACGATTTATTCCCTTTTAATTCATTGATTTCTTTTCTCAATTGACTCAACTCTCGCATCATTTCGGGTAATTTTCTAAATCCGATGTACGAACGCTTGAAGTCGTTTATTGGAATCGCTGGGGTGCCCATGAGGGTGTCAGCTTCCTTTACGGTGGATGGAATCCCAGATTGAGCTACAATCTTCGTTTTATCAGCGATTTGTAAATGTCCGCTTATCCCGGTTTGTCCTCCCACCATGATGTGTTTTCCTAGTTTAGTGGAACCGGCAATCCCAACTTGAGCGGCTAAAGCAGTATGTTCACCCACTTCAACGTTGTGCGCGATTTGGCATAAGTTATCAATCTTAACCCCTGATTTGATGCGTGTGGAACCCATGGTAGCACGATCGATGGTTGTATTTGCACCGATCTCAACATAATCCTCTATTACGACATTACCAATTTGTGGAACTTTATCATATACACCTTGTTCATTTGGGGCAAAACCAAAACCATCACTTCCAATAACCACCCCGGCGTGTATAATGCAATGCGAGCCAATGTGCATATTGTCATAGATTTGAACACCCGAATACAGGGTGGAATTTTCGCCTACAGTCGTTCCTTGTCCAATGTAGGTGTTTGGGTAAATAGCACAGCCATTACCTATGGTTGCATGAGCACCCACATAAACAAAGGCACCAATATAAACGTCGGATCCAATGGTTGCGGTAGGATCTATAAATGAAGGTTGTTCTATCCCTGGAGCTTTTCGCATGGACGCTTGGTAAACACTGAGTAATTTTGCAAAGCAGGCATAAGCATCCTTTACTTTAATTAATGTTAACGTGCTTGGTAAAGGTTTGGTCGGGTGAAAACTATCGTTGACAATACAAATACTGGAATCAGTGGTATAAATATAAGGCTCGTATTTTGGGTTAGACAAGAAGGATAGTGAGCCTGTTTTTCCCTCTTCAATTTTTGAAAGACCCGAAACCGTTGCTGAAGCATCTCCTTCAACAATTCCATCGAGCAGCTGTGCAATTTGAGTGGCACTAAATTCCATGACTCAAAATTAACGATAATCCGTCCGACTAATTGAAGTCGTCCCTTGAATTATTAACAATTAACGTTTGCTAATTGTTACTCGTTATGTCAACGATTGACAAGTCTTTAATTTCGATTTTTTCTTGATACCATATGGTTTTAAGAATGTATTCCTGTTGGTGAGTGTCTTTTTGTTGATTTTTGATAGAAATGTAGGCGATTGGTTTTCGATTTGCCAACGTGCTTTTGTTACAATCGAGCAATCCGTTTTTAAGAAATAAAGCGGTGAATTTTTCAGGGGCAGCAGAAGCAACCATGCCCTTTAGGTCGTAAAGTTCCCATTTACCTGAAAACCAATTTTTTTTCTTGTATAGAAAGGGTTTAGCAAACCCAAACAACGGTTTGTATTTATTGATGTCTGAATTTTCAAAGTCTATATCTACGACTACACTTTTTTCACGGTAGGCGATGAGACAATCTTTGGATTTATTCGTTCCTAAATTACCATGAAAATGATACAGTTTTTCGGATCCATTACGTTTGCTTTTAAGAAACGATACCGTACCTTGCTCAATGAATTTCCGAAGGGTTTTTGGAGAGATGTTATTCGTTTTAAGATAACGTGCATCCAATGAGTCAATAAAAATAATGCGTTCAAGTATGGCGGATTTTACGCGATTACCCGGCGTCCAAGTGCATCCTTTTTGTTGAAACAATAATACCACAAAGATTAACCCGATGCCAAAGCCAATACCATAGTACTTTAGCCTGCGGAAAAAATTGTCCATGAATGCGTGATAATGAAGAACGGATTATAAAATCGCGTCCAATTTTGCGGTTAAGGTTGCTTTAGGAACAGCACCTACGGATTTATCTACCACTTCTCCGTTTTTAATGAACAAAATTGTAGGGATACTACGAACGCCAAATTGTGCGGCTACCCCTGAATTATGATCTACATTAACTTTTCCAATGATTGCTTTATCAGCATACTCCGAATGAAGTTCTTCTACTACAGGTCCGATCATTCTGCAAGGACCGCACCATTCAGCCCAGAAATCAACCAATACAGGCTTATCTGATTTTATTACTAATTCGTCGAAGTTTGCATCTGTAATTTCTACTGCCATTGTTCTAAGTTTTTATTTTGTTTAGCGCTGCAAAATTATAAAAAATAAACTCAGTTTTTGTTTATAATTTCATTTCTATTTATTTCTTCCAATAAATACCTTGCGGTATCGGATTTATCAGTATGTTTTGCGGTAATTTTTTCTGGGGCTCCTTCGGCAATAATCATTCCTCCTCCTTTACCTCCATCGGGTCCCATATCAATAATATGGTCAGCGGTTTTTATGATGTCCATGTTGTGTTCAATAACAAGTACTGTATTCCCCTCATCAACAAGGCGATGAAGCACATTTAATAACAATTTAATGTCTTCGAAATGTAATCCGGTTGATGGTTCGTCCAATAAATAAAGGGTATTGCCTGTAGCTTTTTTTGATAATTCGGTAGCCAGTTTAATGCGTTGCGCTTCACCGCCAGAAAGGGTAGTAGAAGGTTGGCCTAAGGTGACATACCCCATTCCAACACTTTCTAAGGTTGATAGCACACGATGGATTTTCGGGATGGATTCAAAAAAAGGAACGGCTTCAGAAATTTGCATATTCAAAACATCGGATATTGACTTTCCTTTGAATTTTACTTCCAAGGTTTCGGCATTGTAACGTTTCCCCTGACATGTTTCACAGGTTACATAAACATCGGGCAAGAAATTCATTTCAACCAAACGAAGTCCGCCTCCGTTGCACGTTTCGCATTTACCACCGGCCACATTAAATGAAAATCGCCCCGGTTTATAGCCCCTAATTTGCGCCTCAGGCATGGATGCAAATAAACTTCGGATTTCATCAAACACTTTGGTGTATGTTACTGGATTTGATCGGGGTGTTCTACCGATTGGACTTTGATCGATATCAATTACTTTATCAATATGTTCTAATCCCGTGATTGATTTAAAGGGCAAGGGTTGACTTAGGCTTTGGTAAAAATGCTTCCGTAAGGCAGGGTATAAGGTCTGATTGATCAAGGTTGATTTTCCACTTCCCGATACGCCTGTTACGCAGGTAAACGTACTCAGGGGTAATTTTAGGGAAACATTTTTTAAGGTATTCCCGCAAGCATGGGTTAAGCTTAATGTTTTTCCATTTCCTTTTCGACGATTCTTTGGGACTGAAATGCTGTTTCCACCATTGAAATATTCTGAGGTGCTCGTTTTTGATGCAAGCAAATTTGAATAGGTTCCAGAGAAGACAATGTTTCCTCCGTTGATACCAGCGCCCGGACCAATATCTACTATATGGTCAGCCTCTGCAATCATGTCTCGGTCGTGTTCTACCACTAAAACCGTGTTACCCGCATCCCTTAATTTCTTGAGTGAATTAATAAGTTTGGTATTATCACGTTGGTGAAGTCCGATCGAAGGTTCATCAAGGATGTATAATACATTAATTAATTCTGTTCCGATTTGTGTTGCCAACCGAATACGTTGGGCTTCCCCACCGGATAGACTCTTGGAAGACCTTCCGAGTGTTAAGTATCCCAGTCCAACGTCTAGAATAAAGCGTAATCGCGTTTTTATTTCTTTAAGTATTTCGGATGCAATGACTTGCTGTTCACGGTTAAGGTTCACATCGATGGTATCCATCCACGTATTTAACTCTGTTAAATCCATTTGGGAAATTTCACCGATATGTTTTCCGGCTATTTTGAAATGGAGCGCTTCTTGTTTCAGCCGATACCCTTCACACGTGGGGCAGGTTATTTTATGCATAAATTGCTCCACCCACCGAAGCAGTACGGGGTCTCCGTCATCTTTATACCGCATCATGAACTGAATAATCCCTTCGAATCGTTCTTGGATATCTTCTTTGCTCAGTTGCATGTCTTCATTCCCGTAGAGCAGCAGATTAATCTCATCCTTACTAAATTGAGCGAGCGGGGTTTGAAGGGTGTGCCCCATGGCAAGGACGATTTTTTGCAGTTTTTCAAAAAACCAATTGTGCTTGAAGCTTCCCAAAGGTGCTATTCCTCCTTTTTGAATAGATATGGATGGATTTGGGATAATTTTCTCTAAATCCACGGCGCTTACTTCGCCAAGTCCACTGCATGGCTGGCATGCTCCATACGGTGAGTTAAAAGAAAATAAATTGGGTTCTGGATCTGGGTATGAGATTCCGCTGGTTGGGCACATTAAACTGCGGCTAAAATATGCGGCTTCATGGGTAGCCCAATCCATTGCCATCATGATTCCTGAACCCATTTTCATGGCAGTACCAACGGCTTGGTATACACGATCGCGATCAGAAATGCTCTCAGAAAATCGGTCGATGATTACCTCAATGTCGTGTGTTTTATACCGGTCCAACTTCATGCCAGGAGTAATATCTCGCACTTCACCATCAACCCTAACTTTTGTATATCCTTGACGCGTTATTTGCTCGAATAATTCTTTATAATGGCCTTTGCGTGCCCTTATTTTTGGTGCAAGAATTGCAAATTTTCTCCCCACATATCGGCTACAAATTAAATCGGTGATTTCTTTTTCCGTGTATTTAACCATGGGCTCATGGGTTACCATTGAATATGCGGTTCCAGCACGTGCATACAAGAGTCGAAAAAAATCATAGAGCTCTGTTATGGTTCCTACCGTAGATCGAGGTGAACGAGATACCGTTTTTTGCTCAATGGCTACAACAGGACTTAATCCATCGATTTTATCAACGTCTGGACGTTCAAGGCCTCCTATGAATTGTCGGACATAGGATGAAAATGTTTCAATATATCTGCGTTGACCTTCTGCGAAAATGGTATCAAACGCGAGCGAGGATTTTCCACTGCCGCTGAGGCCGGTAAAAACAATTAATTTATTTCTTGGAAAGGAAAGATCGATGTTCTTTAAATTGTGTGCCCGTGCACCATAAACGACAATCTCCTCCTGTTCTTTCATGTTAATGGATTCTAGTTTTTAAACACCCCAAGTTCGTGTTTGTTTGATGGAAGCGCTATGGTACATGGAATGGACTTTGCTGTAAGTTCATTCGTGAGAATCCATGGATTTAGGATTTTAATATTTTTTAAGGTGGTTCCCTTTTGTTTCGCCCAAATGGCTATATTTTTAATGGGATGATTGATTTTAATGTTCTTTGTTTTGATTTGTGTATAACATGCACTTCTTGGAATATTATACCCAAAATCGGATGGGTTTGCCATGATTAATTTTAAGGCCATGATTCTAAAAATATAGCGGGCTGTTTCCGGGTTCATTTCAGTATCAAAAAAATGCTTAACCCCTTGGGATTTCATGTCTTGCAGAAGCCCGCCTGGTCCCCGATTATATGCAGCACAAGCATTGACCCAATCCTTAAAAAGAGCATAGTTGTTTTTTATAAGTCGACATGCGGCTCTAGTGCTTATTTCGAGGTGATTTCGCTCATCAATTTCTGACGTGATTTTGATGCCATATTCAGGTGCTGTACTCGGCATAAATTGCCAAAAACCGCCAGCTCCTGCTGGACTTGTAACGTTACAAAGATTGCTTTCAATTACACATAGGTATTTAAAATCTTGAGGCACGCCTTCTTGCTTCAAAATACCCTCAATAATGGGGAAGTAACGTGTTGAGCGCTTTATCGCTAAGCTAGTACTGCTTTGGAAGTAGGTGTTTACTAGTAATTCCCGATCCAATCGTTCTCTTAAATCGAAATCTGTTAAGGGAATGCGTTCATTAAAAAATACAAGTTCATTCGGCGTTTCCCAAGAATTCTGTTGATTCTTTTGAATGTCCTCCTTTGAATGATTCGGGGTTGATTGCTCGCAATTGACAAATAAGAGGGATACACTAATCCACAGTATGGTCTTTATTGATAGGAGCTTTGTATGCATGGGTGTTTTTAAATAGATAATAAAACGTTACGAAGAATGGGATAACTGGTAATGCGGGTAACAGTAAATTACCCATGCGATATACGTACATAACAACAATACCTAAGCTACCAAAGAGACATGACAACATCCAAAAAATAAAAAAGGTTTGCTTTTGCGTGAATCCGCGGTATACCATATGGTGGGTGGTATGGTCTTTTCCTCCCTTGGCGGGTGATTTTCCTGCTTTTATTCGATTAAACGTTACTGCAAAGGTGTCAATGAATGGAATGGCTAACATCAAAAGCGTGGCATAGGAACTTACCCAAAACGGCGTTGTATTCGGTTCATGGCTCCAAACAACGTGTATGCTGAAATATGCGATGGCAAATCCAATCACTTGACTTCCGGAATCTCCCATAAATAATTTGGATGGGGGTGCATTAACGATAAGAAAACCACTTAATGACCCCACGAGTCCGATAATAATGAACGTATTTATATCCACGGCTGTTTCGGAGAAAAACCAACGGAAAGCCAATAGAAATAACAAGGTGTTTATTGCAATACTCGCGGTAATACCATCCATGTTATCGAGCATGTTTAATGAGTTCATAAGGCCAATAACCCAAATAATCGTCACCAAGGAGTCGATCCAATAAATACCTGACAGGGGGATAAGTAATTGGCTAGCCACAACGCTTAAACCGCAGAGGAATTGAGTAAATAACTTAATGAGTGGACGTGTATTAAATGCATCATCGGCAAGTCCCATTATGAATGCCAGCGATACACCGATGAAGAAGTATAAAAATCGTTGGTCTCCAAAAATATTTTGGGTCGGGTGGGAAATTAAATAAATTATCGTGGATATAAAAACAGAAACAAAGATGGCAATACCTCCTAATGAGGGTTTTGAGGTATTACTCCATCGCACTTGAATGTCGTTTTTACTTCGAATGCCTAAGGATTTAGAGAATCCGAGTAGTAAATAAATCATTCCAAGGGTAAAACCCATGCTGCCTACCAGGAATAAAAATAATTTCAATACCAAAGGCATAGACTAAAACGGGCTATTAAAAGATTCAAAAAACGCTCCTAAGTCATCCTTGGATGACGTTAATACAGGTGAGATTGGCCAAGGTATTCCCAGGTTTGGGTCGTCCCAACGAATGGTTAACTCATGCGATGCATTGTAGTAGGCGGTACATTTATATGTAAAAATGGTATCATCTTCTAAGGTTTGAAAGCCATGGGCAAATCCTGGTGGTATATAAAATTGTAGTCCATTTTCTTGACTCAATTCAATACAAACATGTTGACCGTAGGTCGGGGATTGTTTGCGCAGATCTACGGCTACATCCATTACAGCGCCTCGAAGCACCTGAACCAGTTTTCCTTGGGCGCTCGGTGGACTTTGAAGATGCAAACCTCGTAAGACACCTTTTTTTGAGACTGAAACGTTGTCTTGGATAAACGGTAATGTAATTAGTTCCTTGTAGCGAAGTTCTTGAAAGGATTCCATGAAATAACCCCTTTCATCGTTAAATCGTTGTGGTTTAATCACTAATAAACCAGAAATTCCCAACTCGCTAATTTCCATTCTTCTTGAATTTTAATCGGTTTAACCACCGTTTCAACCATGGTGCTATATTTTCATCCGTATAATATCCATACCCGTACCCGTAACCATATCCGTATCCGTATTCATATCCGTATCCATAGAGCGAACCGAGTTGAGGTACCGCATTTAAAATAATGTTGATTTTGTCAAGTTTTCGAATTTCAAATAATTCCATAAGTTGATTAGCAAACATGCGCTTAGAGTAATTTGCTTTAAACACGTAGATTGGAATATCGGCTTTGGCGAGTAGGTTAATCCCATCCGATACAATGCCGACAGGTGGGTTATCGATAAATATCAAATCATAAGTTCCTTTGAGTTCCTCGATAATGTTATTAAGTACTTCACTTTGAATTAAATCTGATGGATTGGGAGGAATTGGACCTGCGGTAATGAAATCCAATTGCTGTATTTCAGAAACCTGAATAGCTTCTTGTAAGGGCAATAACCCAGACAACACTTGACTCATGCCCTTCTGATTGCTCACGTTAAATCCATGATGAACTTTGGGTTTGCGTAAATCTAAGTCGAGTATGATACACTTTTTACCAGCCGATGAGAAGGTTGCTGCCAAGTTCATAATCACGAAGGTCTTACCTTCCCCGGAAATTGAGGAAGAAACCGCAATGAGTCGGGCATCCTTATTGATAAAGTTTAGGTTGGATTTGATATTTCTAATAGACTCAGAAATTCGAGACTTGGGGGATTTCGTAATCACAATTTGTGAGTATTTCATTTTACTCTTGTAGAGTGGAACACTTCCTAAAATAGTGGCGTCCTTCGGTAGTAAATTCTTAAGGTCACCTAATGAGGTAATTTCGTTATACGTTAAATAATAGAATAAAAGCCAAGCAAGGCCTATGATTATTCCTGCAACACCAAGAATCAAATAGGTTTTAGTTTTATTAGGTGAGATGGGCTGATCCGCCATACTTGGTAAACTTAGTAACCTGTTATCGCTTGAAAATCCTGCATTATTAATCTGGTACTCAATTTTCTTTTGCGTAAATAGATTAAAATACTCCCGATTCAATTCTTCCATATACTTGAGACGGTTGAATTCAGTAGATTTTTCAGGTAATCCTAATAACTTTCCTTCGTATTTCGCCAATTCGTTTTCAATGAGGCGTTTCTCGTGTTTTAAGCGTTCTTGAATGGCATTTAAACTTTTCTTAACACCTTGTAAGCGATTATTCACGCGTTCATTGATTAACCTTACCTTACTGCTTTCATAAGTAATGTCTTGCAATAAATCTTCGCGGGATTCCAGTAATTTATTTAATTCCTCAATTTGCCGAGTAATAGAACCTTCGAAACTCCTTCTACCTACTAATTCGGGTAAGATCCTGTATATCTCATTTCGTGTAACATCGCTAGAAATTCGATTGTTCACATAAATTACGGCATTCAATTCTTCATTGATTTCAGTCAACCTTTTCGAAAAGGAAGACAAGTTGCCTGTGATATCCGATTCTTCGTATTCAATGCTTGGTAAATTTTGTGATTTTTGAAATCTACTTAGGCTATCCTTTGATTGATCCAAAACTAAGGATAAAGAATCGAGTTGACCGTTTATGAACGCAATGGTTTGACTGTTTTCTTCTTGCGTTTTGAATTTTTCAAAGTTAAAATAGCTGTTGATGATCGATTGAATTAAGTGATAACAAAGTTTCGGATTTTCATGGTTGAATGAGATTTCAATCGTACGGGCATTTTCATCGATGGGTGTGATGTTTAGTCCTGCTTGTAGTTTCTTTACTAGTTGATTTTTATGGTTGAAAATGAAATATATTTCTCCTGAATTTATGATGCGCTTAAACGCTGCCTTGTTGTTTGTCTTTAATTCAATATTGAAGAACTTAGTCACGATGGGTACCCCCAATTTCCCTGTTTTAGTAATGAGTTCCTCATTATGTTCAAAAACCAATTCAAAATCACCTTTTGAACTTGGATTTATTTCAATGTTGGTATTACAAAGGGTAGAATCGAATAAATCTTTTACCAAAATCGAAAATGGAGTGTATCCGTATAGGTTTTCAGTTAGTAAATCTCCTTCATTAAAAACACTGGTGTTTAAATTTAAGTTTTGGACCGCATGTTCAAATAATATCGATGAGCGAAGTAATTCAACATCTTTTGACAAACTATTCTCTTGAGAAATGGGTGCCTGTTCGCCCAATACTTGCTTAACCTTATTGGAATGTACCACTTGAAGTACCGCTTGTGAATTGTACAAGGGCTTGGTATAACGCAAATAAATGAAGGCAGTAAAAAATAAAAAAACAAGCAATAGCAATGGTTTGTGCCAATGTTTTACTAAGATGTTTCTTAGGATAATTGGGTTGAACTGGTCGTTTACAATCAGTTTTTCTCGCATTATAATTTACTAAAAATTGAAAAAATAACCAACCCACTGGTCAAAATACTGAGCCATGGGCCCGCATCACGGAGCACGTTTTGTCCAATGCGCGGATGATGATTCACCACAACAATATCTCTATGCTGAACGGTCACGTCCGCATTTTTTAAATGGTTTAACTCTGATAAATCAAATTCATATATTTTTCGAACCCCGTTCTCTAAACGAATCATCCGTATTTGGTTCGATTTGCCTTCGTCCTTTACGCCACCTCCAAGAGCTAAAACCTCCATTAGGGTCATTGATTCATTCGTTAATGGGATTACTTGTCCAGCTCCTTTTCCATTGAACAACATGATTCGTTGATTCGTGATGCTTACCTCAGTGTAGGGTGCTTGTATGGTTTTAGCAAGGGCCAAGGATAAAGTGTCAGCTAACTGGTCAGTGGTTAGATTTTTCACCGTTAATTCACCAATTAAAGGAAGCTTTATGACACCGAATGAATTTACAGTAAAAACATTATCAACTTTTGAGGATTTTTCTTCGGCTTTTATTGATGCAATCGACATTAACGCATTTTCACCATGGTTTGGGTAAATTTTAATGCTCAAGTTATCCCCTGGTTGAATAGGTAGTGCGGTGCTTTTGGGCTGGTTGCTTTCAAGAGTATATGTTGGTTCCTTCGAATCAGCCAGTAATTTATTCGAATTGTATACACCGCATGATGCGAGAATCAGTGTAATAATACAGTAACATAATAACGTTCTATTCATTAGATAGTAGATTCTTGTATAAACGATCCATATCTTCAACTAAGCGCTGATACGTAAAGGTTTCCTTTACAAAGTTACGAGCATTTTGTGACATTTTCGCTCTCAATGAAGGATTTAGATGTAATTGTATCAGGTGACTCGCCAGTTCTTCTTTACTGTATCCTTCCATGATTATCCCCGTTTCATTCGCTTTTATTATGTCCTTAACTCCCCCAACATTGGTGCTTATTACAGGTATTCCACTGGCTTGAGCTTCGATTAAAGACACCGGAGTCCCTTCATTTATTGAAGTTAGACAAACCAAATCCATGGCAGGATACAAGGTGGTCATGTCTTGAATCCACGAAGTAAATACGATATTCTGGACACAGGTTGGGTGTGTGGTTTCAATATAAGCTTTGAGTGTGGTTTTAAGTTCACCGTCACCCACAATGAAGAATTTAAATTCATTGGGGTATTCATGCAAAACCAAGGCCGCCGCATCTATAAATAATCGATGATTTTTGATAGGAGTCAAACGTCCCACGATAGTAACAGCACATTGTTTATCGCCTATTTTAGCATCCGATCTCAATGCATTTCGTTTAGGATGACTTTCCTCGAATCGTTTCAGGTCAAAGCCTAATGGTATAATACAGGATTTTTCTAAAGGTACAATGTTGAACTTATGTACTATTTCTTGCTGTTGCTCGGGCGAAATTGTAATGATTTTTGTACTGAGTGTACCTAAAAATCGTTCAAATAAGATGATAAGTCTGCTAACAAAAGGATCGAAATAGCCCTGAAACACATGGCCATGATAGGTGTGAATTATAACCGGTACGCCCATAGTTTTCGCGGCAAGTCTACCCAGTGCCCCTGCTTTGGACGCATGGGTATGCACGATGGTAGGCTTGTATGTTTTTATCAGCTTTCTTATGGTTAAAAATGTCCGTATGTCGCCAAATAATCGAATACTTCGAGACATTGAGTCGATTTTTTTAAATGCAACACCGTACGTTTCTAAAATAAATGTTGCGTCGTGCTCCGAAGTTGTGGCGCACCCCCCGATAAGCTCGGTTTCATAAGATTCGGGTAAAAATTTTGTGAGGTAGGTTACATTATATATGGGTCCGCCCAAATTAAAGCGGTTAATGATTCGCAATACCTTGACGGGACTTTTAACCGAGTTTGTCATGCTATGGTGTTGAAAAGTCCTAATGGGACCATTGATTTATGCTTTTGCGAATTGCCATCTTTGCACCAATGAAGGCCTTGCAAATATATACTTTCCTTTTATTAATGGTTAGTAGTTTTTTGATGAATGCGCAATCCTACGATTCGTTGCTTCATCAATTTGTCACAAATCGGTCATTTTCAAGGGCAAAAATTTCCATGTTGGCGGTTGACCTTTCCACCTATGACACCTTATTAGCCTATAACCCACGAAATACCTCAGCAACGGCTTCTACCACCAAATTGTTTTCTACCGCCATGGCCTTAGAGTTGCTTGGACCAACATATCGATTTGAAACCTCGTTTTATTCCGATGGAATCATTGAAAAGGGTGTGTTGAAAGGAAACCTTTGGATCAAAGGCGGTGGAGATGTGTCCTTTGGAAGTAAGTACTTTAATGGGGAGGGAAAGGAATTTAATGAAATGGATGCTTGGATTGATAGCCTCAAGCAGTTAGGAATAACAAAGATTCAAGGTAAAGTAATTATCGATGGCTCTAGTTATGGCTATGAAGGGATTCCTGCAGGTTGGTCTGCTTGGGATGCTGGAAATTATTTCGGAGCGTTTCCAGCCGGAATGAACTTTTATGATAATGTGGTTAAATATTATTTTGAAACGGGTAAACCTGGAACCAAAGCTAGGCTGATTGGTACTTCACCCGTGCAACCAAACCTTCAGTTAACGAATAAAATACTGAGCGCAAATGTTAAAGGGGACCATTCAAATTTGCAAGGCCGCGCATATGATGAACACCGTATTGCTACGGGTAAACTCCCTGCCTACCAGTCAAGTTTTACGGTGAAAGGTTCAGTAGCGAATCCTGAAGCGAATTTTGCAGAGGTCCTAAAATCTAGATTTCTTTTACGATCCTTCGATGTTACGGGAGGCGTTGTTCCAGCCAAAGGAATGACTGTGCCAGATTATGATTGTTTGTACCGTATGTTTGCAACCTATGGACGGAGTGTTCAGGAGATTGCAGCATGGACCAACCGTAAGAGCGTAAATTTCTTTGCTGAGGGATTATTAAATGGCGTAGCCTTCAAGCTCACAGGCAATGGCAGCAATCGGAGCGGACTGAAGGTTTACAAGGAGTTTTTGGCTTCACACATCGATACCGTAGGGTTGCGTCTGAATGATGGTAGTGGTTTATCTCGTAATAACCGCATTTCTGCCGCTCATTTATGCGATTTATTGAACTACATGACTAAAAGTCCAGTTGCCGATTATTTTTATCAAACACTTCCGATTGCGGGTAAGTCCGGAACGATAAGCGATTTATGCAAGGGAGGGGCGGCAGAAGGAAGGGTTCACGCAAAAAGCGGAACGATGACAGGTATAAAATCCTACGCCGGTTACATTAATACGGTTAGTGGTAAAAAGCTAGCCTTTGCTTTTGTGGTAAATGGATTTAGTTGCAGCCAGTCAACGGTAATTCGTCAAATGGAAATCTTACTTAATCGGCTTTCTCAAGATTAATTCTGTTTCTAAGATGGTTCCCCAAAAGGTTTTTATATCTATGCCAGCTTCATTCAACATTTTTGGAACAATGCTCTCTGCTGAGAATCCTGGAGTGGTATTCACTTCAATTACATAGGGTGTGTCACCTACCAACATGAAATCGATTCGGGCAATCGATTTTAAATTCAGTAATTGGTAAATCCGTTTAGCTTCTTCCTGAATGGTAACAGTTAATACCTGATTCATCCGCGCTGGAGTGATTTCGTTTGATTTTCCTTGATATTTCGCTTCATAATCAAAAAACTCGTTTTCAGAAACAATTTCAGTTAAAGGCAGCGCTGTAAGTACAGTATGGTTTCGATATACGCCACAAGTGACTTCGATTCCATCCAAAAACGATTCAAGAACAATCGTGTCTCCCTCCTTAAATGCAGTGTTAATAGCATCCGTTAATGCTTCAGCCTTTTTCACTTTGCTTATTCCATAACTGGAACCAGAATCAGTTGGTTTTACAAAAATGGGTAAACCCAAGGATGCAATCAGTTCCTGCTCCTTATAGTCCTCTCCCTTTTTTAACAATGTGGAGTGCGCTACAGGGATATCAAAGGATTTCAAAAACTGATTGCAATACCATTTGTCAAACGATAGGGCCGACGACAATACGTTGGCGTTAACATAGGGTATATTGAGGAGGTCTAACAATGCTTGAATTTTACCATTTTCACCGGGATTCCCATGAATATATACGATAACACCGTCCAGTTTTATGTGTACGCCATCCGAGAACTGAATATGTCCGGTATTCAAATCAAAGTGCCCTGTCTTGGAGCCGTGTGTAACTAACCATCCTTTTTCCGACAACACGATCATAAACCCAAGGTAGGTTTCTGGAAGATGATTGATTATGGTGGTTGCACTTTTAATTGAAATCTCATGCTCAGATGAGAATCCTCCGCAGATGATACCGATGTTTTTCATACTACGAATCTACGCTTTATCCCATTCGAATGAACCGACATGTTTTGATCTTTTGAAAGGTCAAATGTTGAAATTTACTGTGGATATTGTGTAAATTTGCATTTCATGCGTATCCTCTATTTATTCCTCTGGTTTGCTTTTCATTATTCATTTCGTCTATACTTTAGAAAAATAAAGAATGTTAATCCAAGCAATTACTTTTTTGGAAGAACCATCTTTGTGAGTAATCACCAAGGTTCCTTCATGGATCCCTTATTAATTGCCTCTCAACGTAAACCGATTGTGTTTTTTATGACACGATCAGATGTTTTTACAAAATTCACCAAACCGTTACTTTGGATGGTACATATGTTACCAATCTATCGTCAGCGGGATGGGGTGGATACTAAAGAGAAAAATGCCAAGATTTTTGAGAAAACGAATATTGTGTTAAAAAACAATCGTAATATTTTAATTTTCGGAGAAGGATTTACGGATGATCGCATTCAACGCCGTTTACATCCGATAAAAAAAGGACCTGCCCGAATTGGCTTTTCTGCCTTGGAATATTGCGGGTGGAGCAAAGATATTTATTTACAGGGTCTGGGAGTTAATTACACCGATTTCAATTTGAGACGCAGTGATGTTTTAATGGCTGCAGGAAATAAGATACGATTGAATGATTTCAAGTCTGATTATCAGGAAAATCCGTCAAAAACAATCACCGATGTTACCCGAATATTGGAGTCAGATATGCGGCAATTAGTCACGGACGTTCACAATCCTGAATTAGCCGATACGCATGAAGATATTATGATGATAACCCGTAAAGGCATGCACCCGATTTGTTTCGAGCCTACGTTGAGTATTGAATCTCGTTGGTTATATTCGAAAGCCTTGGCTCAATGGATTAATGGCTTGACTGCAGAACAATTGTCAAGTTTTCATGCCTTAGCTGCCCAATTAAATGAATACAAACAGCAGCTTGTATCCGCGGGCATCACAGAGAATGAACGATTTTTAAGCAGAACCAACGCTTGGAAACCAATGCGAAGCATATTGAAAATGGTAATCCTATTCCCTGCAGCGTTGCTAGGAGCATTACATGCGGGCTGGATTTATTGGCTTGTAAAAAGATGGGTTGAAACTACCTTTAAACGTCCTGTTTTTTGGGGATCGACCAAAAAAGTGATGTCGGTTTTTGCGGTTGGTATATTGAATTTACCGTGTTTATTTTTAATGCCAATCTTTTTGCCATGGACTTTTCAAGTTAACCTTGGCATTTCCATCATGTATTTTTTAGCGATTGGTCTGCTTAAAAATCGTTCATTCTCTGTGATGCCCGCGGATACAAGCTGCTGTTTGTATTCATT
>JBJTWL010000178.1:0-3352 GCA_046081745.1 Flavobacteriales bacterium
TGGATTAAAACGACTCCTTGAGCTTGTTCCGGCCGAACAAATTGGATATGAAGCCTGTGGCTCATGGGATTTACTGGAGAGTAACGAACACATTTCTTCTGATTTTTTAGCCTATTTAAACAAAGAGATACAAAAAATAACGGGGCTCTCCTCTTGTTATACGGCAGACCATGAAATGTTAAAAAAGTCTGGATTACACGGGTTTAATTTTGCATTTAAAAACCTCTTAGAAGGGAGTATACAAACGGATCAATTAATTGATTCACTGCATGCATCTTGCATTACCAAGGGAATTAAATTTTTGTTTGGAACAACGGTAAAGGAAATAGATTCTGGCGAAATACTCACCCCATTTGGCACGTTCAAAGCCAACCAAATTGTAGTATGCACTAACGGCTTTGCATCTCAGTTGTTGCCTTTATCGGTAACGCCTGCCAGGGCTCAAGTACTCGTAACCACCCCAATCGAAGACTTGGCAATACATGGAACCTTTCATTTTGATGATGGCTATTATTACTTTAGGAACGTTGGTAATCGCGTGCTGTTTGGAGGTGGGAGAAATTTAGATTTTACCGGGGAGCAAACTGCCTCTATGGAACACACCCCACGTATTCAAAACCACCTCATTTCCTTGCTTCAAACGAACATTCTTCCGGGTAAAACGTTTGACATTGCATACCAATGGGCCGGAACTATGGGGCTTGGATCATCTAAAAAGCCGATTATAGAACGCATTGACTGTCACACGGTGGTTGGCGTAAGAATGGGTGGCATGGGTGTAGCAATTGGAGCGTTGGTAGGAGAAAAATTAAGTAATATGGTAATGAATGAGTGAGCCGGAGAACCCCTTTATTAACCCGATAGATCCTGAGAAAATTGCAGAGAATCCGGGCTTACTGCCCTATGCGCATCATGCTGGAAGTATGCTTATAAAGCCGGAAGATGAGGGAAAGCTTAAAAGCCGGGCACTTCGAGCGATGGAATATCAAACGGACGTTCAATTAAAACAAATTTACGACCAAATTCAAGTATTAGCTGTACAAGCAAAAGCCATACAAGACCGAAAGGAAATTTCAGAACTTATTTATCAATGTAACTTAAAATTTGAACCGCTGATACACCACACTTACCACTTGTATCAAAAGGAATCGGAGTATTTATTATCATTGATAGCACCTGATGATTGGGGCAGAAGTAAAACCAGTTTGGTATATTTAGCTACTGTTAAATTACTTTCAGATCACACATGGGAAATCCTTGAAAAATCTGAACATTTTACTATTTGATACATGGATATCATCCTTATCATCTTATCAATTTGTGCCATCATCTTAGGGTTTGTAGGTTCCTTTCTCCCCGCATTGAGTGGACCACCCTTTGCCTGGCTGGGTATCTTACTATTCTTTTTTGTTTCTGAAGCAGAAATTCCAATTTGGGTACTCATAGTTACCGCATTAATAGCAGCAGTTAGTATGGTTCTGGAGTGGACCATTCCAGCCTATGGAACCAAAGTATTTAAAGGTTCCAAATATGGAGTTAGAGGGTCATACATCGGTATAATTGCTGGGATTATATTACCAATACCCATGGGATATATTGTAGGACCTTTCCTGGGCGCCTTGATTGGTGAATTGATTCTAGACCGGAGAGATTTTAAACGAGCCCTCAAGGCAGCATTCGGCACTTTCATTGGTTTTTTAGTTGGGATAATAATCAATTTCACCTTTGTTTTGATCCTTTCGATTGTGTGGGGCTTCTATTTTGTTAAATGGATTTTTTAACGAAGAAATACCCATCGATTTTCCTGCGAGCGCTCCTTATCGAAACGGTATCCATCCAAATCAAATCCACGCATATCTGATAAATTCTCAATCCGATGTTCTATTAGAAATCGTGCCATCTTTCCTCTGGCGTTCTTGGCATACATCATCACGACCTTTGCATTACCCGCATTCTCTTCCATAAACACCGGTGTAATCACCTTGTCTTTATCCCAAAACGGAAGAACTACTTTACTGTACTCGTCTGATGCTAAATTCACTATGTACTCTGAGTCCTTTTTCAAGTGCTTAGCAATCTTATCTCCCCAAAACTGATACAAATTCTCCGCTTTTTTTACGGGCAATTTGGTCTTCATTTCTAAGCGATAGGGTGCCACTAAATCGTTGGGATTTAATATCCCATACAATCCAGAAAGGATACGTAAACGGTCAGAAAGCACCTCATTAAACTCATCTGCAAGGGTATCAATGCCTAGCCCGCGATATACTTCCCCATCAAACATTTCTACCGCTCGATATAAAAAATTGTGATCCCAAAGTTTTATCATTTGTTTGGTCTCACTGGCCAACTTTGCAGAAACACTCATCAAATCAACCAGTTCTCCATGGGTACATTTCGCCAAGGAACGATGTACTAATTTAGCCTCCGACAAAAACGAAGGCACACTCAGTCGATCATGGTCATTGAAGACATTTTTCCGTAAATTTTTAGCTGGAGATATTAATATGTTATAGCGCATACCCTGTAGAAATTAACAACGCATTTAGAGTTATCAACGAATATAAATTTTAGACAAATTTAAGCTATCTTTCCACCGCTAAATCATATTATGAAAAAACTTTTACTCCTACTGTTGCCTTGTGTGTCAATGCAACTCTTTGCTCAACAATCTGAGTTTTATGGCAATTTCACCCCTACGGTGAGCCACTTAATTCCTGTAAGTCCTAAAGATGCACAGCCGAATGTGGTTACCGTAAAACCAAACTTTAAAGGAAGAGAGGATGCGGTAGTTAATCAATCCCAAACCCACAATCCGGATTGGGTTTGGCAGCAGCATGAAAATACAGAGAAGACTACTTCAGCGTCAATTGTATGGCAAGGACTCGGATTGGGACAAAACATGTCTCCTCCGGACCCAACGGTAGATGCAGACAGCTTGGTTGCTATAGCATCAACCAATTCAGGAGGTGGGGCTGTATATCGGATTTTTAATAAATTAACGGGAGCCACGATTGCAAGCTCGTTAACCATGCAAACGCTTGGCGGACCTGCAGGCCTTGGAGATCCGATTGTGTTGTATTACAAACCGGCTCGCCGATGGTTTTTAATGGAATTCTCTAATTCCGGTAATAAGCTATTGCTCCACGTTTCACAAACGAGCAATCCGCAAGGTGCTTACTACACCTATCAATTTACCTGCCCAGCCTTCCCAGATTACCCAAAATGGGGCTTTTCACAAACCTCCGATGCCTTTTTGGTTTCTACCAATGAAGGAGGACCTCCAAAGGTTTATGCAATGAAATTGAGTAGTCTTTTGGCTGGAACAACTTCACCATTTATTGGTGTAGCG
>JBJTWL010000179.1:0-3954 GCA_046081745.1 Flavobacteriales bacterium
GACCCGTCTGCATTGGCTGGCAACAAGAGCTCACGATAACCGTCTGCAATGTAGTTTTGACTGTAGGTAAACCGATTTCGTTTTTGAAAGGAGTTATATCGAACACTAGAGAATGATCCATCCGCTGCAAATACAACATCCGCCTTCACTGTAAATCGCTCCCCGGTTAACTCATTGTGGATATATGCTTCGCCCGTTTCCGTATTTACCCCTTCACAAGCATGACGATAATGTATGGTCGCCTTTCCGTGTTTCTCGGCTATATCCATCATGGTGGCATTGATTTTACCCCGTGATACAGAGAAAATTGCTTCTCCATCTTTACCGTATTGTTGATAGGTCAAGTTTCCTTCTAGATCATGCATCATGCGTCCGTACATTGGAATCGCAATTTTTCGAATTTCATCACCAACTCCAACCTTGTCGAGTGCTGTCCAACCACGAACGGAAAGCGCTAAATTAATGGATTTACCCGCGGAGATTTCTGCTTGTCGAATGTCTGAGCGACGTTCAAAAATCGTGACTTTATACCCCGCTTTTGATAAATATACCGCCCAAAGTGATCCTACTAGGCCTGCTCCGATAATTGTTGCTGTTTTCTGTTGTTCCATGTATGTTTTATTACGGGTAAAACAAAAGTAATGAGTTTTTGCTCGTTCAATTCGGGATTTATTTCATCTTTTCCACACTGCTTCGTGTCCTATTTAGGTGCTTTAATCCACTTTCCTTACTTTTGAATCAAATTCTTGGCATGTCAGTACACAAAGAAGTTAAAAAGGTAACCACACATACCTTGCAAGAAATGAAGAACAGCGGACGGAAAATCTCCATGTTAACAGGTTATGATTTTTCCATGGCGCGCATCATTGATGAAGCAGGGATTGATGTAATTCTGGTTGGGGATTCGGCCTCCAACGTGATGGCAGGACATGAAACTACCTTGCCAATTACGCTAGATCAAATGATTTATCACGGCGCATCCGTAGTTCGTGCGGTTCAGCGTGCCCTCATTGTAGTAGATCTTCCGTTTGGTAGTTATCAAGGAAATTCCAAGGAAGCCTTGAATAGTGCCATTCGAATTATGAAAGAAACCGGTGCCCATGCGGTAAAAATGGAAGGCGGAAGTGAAATTATTGAATCGATCCAGCGTATTTTAACGGCAGGAATTCCAGTAATGGGACATCTCGGCTTAACGCCTCAATCGATTTATAAATTTGGCACCTATGTCGTTCGCGCCAAAGAGGAAGAAGAAGCCAATCGTTTAATCGCTGATGCAAAAGCGTTGGAAGAAGCTGGTTGTTTTGCCATTGTCCTTGAGAAAATCCCTGCTGCACTAGCCACTCTGGTAGCTAAAACAGTTCAGATTCCTGTCATTGGAATCGGTGCAGGGAATGGGGTAGACGGACAAGTGCTCGTGGTTCACGATATGCTGGGTATCAACAACGAGTTTAATCCACGGTTTTTGAGAAAATATCGAAACTTACACCACGAAATGCTTGGCGCCTTTACTGAATATATTCGAGATGTACAATCGGGTGATTTTCCGAATGAAAAAGAACAGTATTAAGATTTTATTGGTTTGCTTTTTCTTTCTCGTTCTCGGATGCAATTCCCCAGATAAGAAAGGGGATTTCGCAACGAACGGAAAATCGAGGTATAGTCAGTGGCTAACGTATGTCAAAACGGAGGATGGCATCAAACTCTTTATTAAAGACCCGGATAAAAAACTACCCACACGAACCATCTGGTGTACCACAAATCCTGATCACATCAAAACTGCTTCGCACGCTGATGTAGTATTGGATATTAGAAATATAAAGATAGCCACCAATGCGGCAACACACGTTGGAATGTTAGTTGCGCTTGAAGCACGAGGTAATATTGGGGCGGTGTCCATGGGTAAATATCTTCATGACCCCACTTTAAGAAAACGATTTGATATGGGTCGGTTGTTAGAACTTGGTGGTACCACTATTCCGTTTGAATCACTCTCAAAGCAACGCATCAACGTATGGGTTTCTGCGGGCATGGAGCCCTTGGATCAGGCCAACGAAGAACGCTTCAAGTCCCTGGGCATTCAATGGATTCCCAATTACGATTGGCGAGAAGAACATCCCTTAGGTAAAGCTGAATGGTTGTTGTTTTTTGGAGCCATTACCAATCATTTTGATGAGGCTGAAGCGCAATTCAATGCCATTTGTGATCGCTATCATGCCTATGAGGCCTTACCTAAAGGCAACCAGTGCAAGAAAATTTTGGTGGGGAATTTTGCTGGAGATTTTTGGTATACGCCCTTGCAACAGAGTTTTCAGGCTCGGTTCTTTTCCCAAGTGGATTTTTGCACCTTCTCTATGAATTACAAAGGAACCGGAAGTATGGCTGTGGGGGCTGAGCGCATTTATAAAGAGGCGGAGGCGTGCGAACTTTGGTTAAATCCAGGATTCCCAACCAAGCAAGCCATTTTGAACGCCTTTCCTAAAGCAAATCAACTTCGACCTTTTAATCAGGGTTCAATTTATTGTTATTCACACGACCTGAATAAATTTTGGGAACAAAGTGCCCTTAAACCTGATGTCGTATTGCGTGATTTAATTCGAATCAAACAAGGGAATACCGCCGAAAGTAAGTTGTATTTTTACAGAGAAGTACAATGAACCGAACCAAATCTCATTTAATCATACTTTTTACCGCGGGAATATTAATTCTTGTAATCTTCTTTTTGTATCTAAAAACGGGGTATTTCAACACGCCTTGGAATCAACTTTTCAATGCCTTAATTCATCCCAGTGATGAAGTGTCGTCTACCGTGGTGTGGTCGTTTCGCTTACCCCGCATTCTCATGGCTTTCTTAGCAGGCGCGGCGCTCTCCGTGGCGGGAATGCTGATGCAAAATTTATTTCAAAATACCTTGGCTGGACCCGATGTATTGGGAATCACCTCTGGTTCTTCTTTACTGGTTGCCCTTTGGATGATGACTGGTATTACAGCCTTGGGATCTACTACGGATTTAATTTTCTTGGGGATTTTGGGTGCCATGGGAATGGGTACCATCATGTTAATCTTTGCCCTTAAATTACGTTCAGCAGTTCATTTATTGCTCATCGGATTAATGCTCAGTAGCTTTATTGGAGCCATCATTGCAATTATTCAGGCCGCTTCGGGTACTCAAGATTTACAGCAATATGTATTTTGGAATTTCGGTAGTTTGCAACGGGTAACCATTCAACAAATTCCTTGGATTGCCATCATAACATGCCTTGGTATTGTTCTGTCGCTGTTTCAGGTGCGCGCACTCAATGCCATGGTATTGGGAGAAGACATCGCCAAATCTCTTGGTATTTCTATTCGTCAGGTTCGTATACTTAGCATCTTAATTGCGGGGATTCTAACGGGGACTATTACAGCCTTTGCCGGACCGATTGCTTTCGTGGGTTTGGCTATTCCGAACGTAACGAAACTAATCATGAAAACCCAAAATCACCGCCTCTTGTTGTGGTCCAACATCCTGTTCGGCGCCTTATTTTTAGGGGTGTGTGATTTTACAATTAAGCTCCTTGAATCGTACATCGCGATTCCTTTGAATGCCTTGACTGCCCTTTTGGGAGTGCCTTTTGTAAGTTGGATGATTTTAAAAAACAGGCATGTTACAGGTTAAACAGTTACATATTGGGTATACGGGAGTTATCGCTACCACGGAATTGCTTCAGTTGAATCCGGGGGATTTAGTGGCCTTGGTAGGAAGGAATGGCAGCGGAAAATCTACCCTGCTTCAAACCTTGCGGGGTTCACTTCCCATCTTAAGCGGATCGGTGTGCATTGATGAAAAAGAAATAACACATTGGTCTCCTCAATCCTTAGCCACTAAAATTGCTTGGCTTAATACCCATTTCGTCGGGGTGTCGCAATTGCTGGTTTTGGATTATGTATTGCTCGGAAGAACCCCTTATTTAGGAG
>JBJTWL010000180.1:0-31240 GCA_046081745.1 Flavobacteriales bacterium
TTTGAAAAAGGAAAAAACAGAATGGATTGAAGGATCAATAGAAATAAATCCCTCATGGCCTTGGAAAACCCCAAGTAATGTCCATGGAAGTAAATGGTATTAGTACCAATCATAGGACAACTTGTTATTCTGATTTTCGGTGTCATCTATCCTAAAACCCCCATGGTATACCTGGGTATGTTGTGTTTATTTATCTTGATTGGCTTTGTAATGTTCATTGGATTTTTTAGTCAGAATTTCAAAATAATACTAAGTTGTATACCATTCCTTTTATCCTCCGTCTTGTATATTCTGCTGGTTAAAAAAAAGTAGGCAACAATCCATATCCTTGCTTTCATCTATTTTCTTTAATTTTGTGACCAAATTGAAGGATATGAATTACGATCTTATAGTTATTGGAAGCGGTCCCGGAGGATATGTAACCGCGATTAGAGCATCTCAATTAGGGATGAAAACAGCGATTATCGAACGTGAATCATTGGGAGGGATATGCCTAAACTGGGGATGTATTCCAACAAAAGCCTTATTGAAAAGTGCGCAAGTATTCGAATACCTTAAACATGCATCGGACTATGGTATTAACGTGAAGGAAGCGAGTGCAGATTTTGATGCGGTGGTAAAACGGTCGCGTGATGTTGCCAATGGCATGAGTAATGGCATTCAATTTTTGATGAAAAAAAATAAAATTGATGTTATCATGGGAACGGCTACCGTCGCTCCAGGAAAACAAGTTGTCGTAGTAGACGAGGCCGGTAAAAGCACCACGTATTCCGCAAGTAAAGGTATAATTATTGCGACTGGAGCTCGATCTAGAGAGTTGCCAAATCTACCACAAGACGGAACAAAAATTATTGGGTACCGTCAGGCAATGACCTTAGCCCAACAACCCAAAAAGCTTGTTGTTGTGGGTTCAGGTGCCATTGGCGTTGAATTCGCTTATTTCTACAACGCCATGGGAACAGAAGTTACGATTGTTGAATACATGCCAAACATTGTACCGGTAGAAGACGAAGAAGTATCGAAACAATTAGAAAAATCCTTCAAAAAATCAGGTATTAAAATCATGACAGAAGCGTCTGTAGAAGCTGTTGATACCAAAGGAAAAGGCTGTATTGTTACTGTTAAAACGGCGAAAGGAGAAGAGAAAATTGAGTGTGATGTAGTATTATCAGCTGTTGGTATACAAGCAAACATAGAAGGTTTAGGATTAGAAGAGGTTGGAATTATTCAAGATAAGGGTAAAATCCCAGTAAATGAATTCTACCAAACGAATATACCCGGATATTATGCCATTGGCGATTTAGTACCTGGACCTGCCTTAGCCCACGTTGCCTCCGCTGAAGGTATCATTTGTGTGGAGCAATTAGCTGGACACCACCCAGAACCTTTAGATTACGGAAACATCCCAGGATGTACGTATTGCTCACCGGAAGTTGCTTCTGTTGGAATGACAGAAAAGGCAGCTAAAGCTGCTGGACGAGAAATTAAAATTGGTAAATTCCCATTCTCTGCCTCTGGAAAAGCAAGTGCAGCAGGCGCTAAGGATGGCTTTATTAAATTGATCTTTGATGCGAAATACGGCGAATTACTAGGAGCTCATATGATTGGAGCGAACGTTACGGAAATGATTGCAGAAATTGTTGCCGTTCGTAAATTGGAGACCACCGGTATGGATCTTATTAAGACGGTTCACCCTCACCCAACCATGTCAGAAGCCATCATGGAAGCAGCTGCCGCCGCATATGGTGAAGTGATACATTTGTAATGAACGCACTACGAATAATTCTCGGATTATTCCTCGGACTATTTGTTGGCGCCATAGTTAATGGTAGTTTCATTGAACTTGGAATGAACATCTTTCCTTATCCAAAAGGATTCGATATTAATACACCTGAAGGGTTGAAGACCTTTTACACCCTGCCACTTAAGTATTATATCTTTCCATTTTTAGCCCATGCCATTGGCACCTTAAGTGGATGCCTGATTGCACTCTTATTGGTTAGAACGTATACAACGTGGGTTGTATATTCGATTGGTACGCTGTTCTTGATTGGTGGAATTATGGCTGTTTTTATGATCAATGCACCTTGGTGGTTTGACGTAATTGATCTGACCTTGGCTTACATTCCCATGGCGTGGTTAGCTACTAAGTCAAAACTTGCTAAAACGGCATAATTATCGGTTGCATTTAACCGGTTTCTGCCAAATCGTCATTTTACACACTCCCTTACCCTACTCTTTGTCATACTATTTCCTGATAGTAAGGCATGGCACATAAATTGAAATTGAGTGACGTCAACATTTAAAAACAAAAGTTAACATGGGAAAAATAATTGGAATTGACTTAGGTACCACCAATTCTTGCGTATCGGTCATGGAAGGAAATGAGCCAGTGGTGATCACGAACTCAGAAGGAAAAAGAACTACACCCTCTGTAGTTGCATTTATTGATGGCGGTGAGCGTAAAGTGGGAGATCCGGCAAAGCGTCAAGCCATAACCAATCCAACAAAAACAATCTACTCGATCAAACGATTCATGGGGAGCAGCTACGATGATTCTGTCGCAGAAACTAAGCGCGTTCCATATGAGGTAGTTAAAGGAGAAAATAATACTCCCCGCGTGAAAATTGACGATCGATTATATTCTCCTCAAGAAATTTCTGCCATCATTTTGCAAAAAATGAAAAAAACTGCAGAAGATTATTTAGGGACGGAAGTAACAGAAGCGGTGGTTACGGTACCTGCTTACTTTAACGACGCCCAACGCCAAGCAACAAAAGAAGCAGGAGAAATCGCTGGATTAACAATCAAACGAATCATTAACGAACCAACAGCTGCAGCCCTTGCCTATGGACTAGATAAAAAAGGGGTTGATCAAAAAATCGTAGTTTTCGATTTTGGTGGTGGTACTCATGATGTATCCATACTTGAATTGGGAGACGGTGTTTTTGAAGTACTATCAACAGATGGAGATACACACCTGGGTGGGGATGATGTTGACAATGCAATCATTAACTGGTTAGCTGAAGAATTCAAAAGCGAAGAAGGAATTGATCTAAGAGAAGACCCAATGGCTCTACAGCGC
This sequence comes from Flavobacteriales bacterium, assembly GCA_046081745.1. GTDB lineage: Bacteria > Bacteroidota > Bacteroidia > Flavobacteriales_D > Crocinitomicaceae > UBA952. Next base: position 3,086 of record JBJTWL010000180.1, read on the forward strand.
TTAAAAGAAGCTGCAGAAAAAGCAAAAATCGAATTATCTTCAACCACATCAAGTGAAATCAACTTACCGTATATCATGCCGGTAAATGGGATTCCAAAACACTTAGTTAGAAGTTTACAACGTGCGAAATTCGAACAATTGATTTCTGAAATCGTTGAACGAACTATTGCGCCTTGTCGTTCTGCGCTCAAAAATGCGGGATTAAGTCCGAAAGACATTAACGAGGTGATTTTGGTAGGAGGATCCACGCGTATTCCAATCATTCAAGATGCCGTAGAAAAGTTCTTTGGAAAAGCGCCATCTAAAGGGGTAAATCCTGACGAAGTAGTAGCCGTTGGTGCTGCAATTCAAGGAGGTGTACTTACTGGTGAAGTTAAAGATGTTTTATTGCTTGATGTTATTCCATTATCCTTAGGGATTGAAACAATGGGTGGTGTTTTCACAAAACTTATCGAAGCAAACACAACTATTCCAACGAAAAAATCAGAAGTTTTCTCTACCGCAGCCGACAGTCAGCCCGCGGTTGACATTCACGTACTTCAAGGTGAACGTGCTATGGCTGGAGACAATAAAACCTTAGGAAGATTTCAATTGTCAGATATTCCACCAGCACCGCGAGGAGTTCCACAAATTGAGGTAACCTTTGACATTGATGCCAACGGAATCATGAACATTTCTGCTAAAGACAAAGGGACGGGCAAAGAACAATCCATAAAAATTGAATCGAAGTCTGGACTAAGCGACGCAGAAATCGAGCGTATGAAGGCAGAAGCTCAAGCCAATGCGGAGTCTGACAAGAAAAAACGTGAAGAGGCAGACTTAATCAATAAAGCAGATTCTACAATATTCCAAACGGAAAGACAATTAAAGGAATATGGTGATAAAATCCCCGCAGATAAAAAACAAGGGATTGAAGATGCCTTGAACGAATTGAAAAAAGAATTCGAAGCAAAAAATATGGAAAATCTTGAACCAGCGATGGAAAAACTAAACGAAGTATTCCAAGCTGCATCTCAGGATATGTATAATGCGGCGAATGCACAAGGCGGAGCTTCCCCAGAAGCAGGTGAATCAACAGGAGCTGGAAATCCAGACGATGAAGTAACCGATGTAGACTTCGAAGAAGTTAACGATAAAAAATAATCGGACTTAGATTTAAAAAAAAAGGGCTTTCGGAGCCCTTTTTCTATTTTTGCATATGCTTCATTATAAAGTTCTTACCCATCCCAACAGTACAGAATGGACAATCTTCATCCATGGCTTTGGCGGGAGTTCTAATGTATGGTTCAAACAAATCAGAGACTTTCAAGAAAATTTCAATGTAGTTCTAGTCGATTTAAGAGGTCACGGAAAATCCAAAGGGCTTCCTCAACATCGCCGATACTCATTTGAACTTATTGCAAAAGAAGTAGCTGAAGTTGTCAGTTATTTAAATATTACTAAAGCCCATTTCATCGGGGTTTCATTGGGTAGTATTATTATTCGTCAAGTCGCGATGGATTATCCTGAAATGGTTAAATCGATGATTTTCGCCGGGGCCATTACCCAAATGGACATCAAATCTAGGTTTTTCTTAAAACTCGGAAGAACATTACAACCCGTTTTACCATACATGGCCTTATATAAACTGTTTGCCAATATCATGATGCCTAAAAAAAATCATAAGGAATCACGAATTATTTTTATTGGTGAGGCTAAAAAATTAATGAATAAAGAATTTAAACGATGGTTTAAGTTAACGGCGCAATTGACCAAATATCTTAATTACTTGCACGTAGAAAATAAAGATGGAAAAACACTGTTCATTATGGGAAGTGAAGACCATTTATTTGTAGGTCCGGCCAAAGAAATTGTGAAAGGCAATCAAAATTTGACGCTTGAAATTGTTGAACATTGCGGACATGTGGTTAATGTAGAGCAACCAGAGGCTTTTAATAAATTAGCTATCGCCTTTATACATAAGCTAGAATCCTAGCCGAAGAAGTATCTTATGATTTGACATAAAGACTCCTTGACAATAACTTTTTGTTTTTTTTTATAAAAGTAATTTGGCGCTCTTTTTTGTTTTAACATATTTTCACTATTTTCGAATATGCTTTACCACAAACTATTTAAACACCCAACGAGTAAAGAATGGACCATTTTCATTCATGGTGCAGGCGGAAGTTCCAAAGTATGGTTTAAGCAAGTCAGAGCATTTTCTGAAAATTTCAACGTTCTAATGCTCGATTTACGGGGACATGGTAAGTCTAAAAACATTAAAAGTCCGAGCGATTATTCGTTTGAGATGATCGCAGACGATGTAGTTGAAGTTGTAAGATACAACAAGATCGAGCAGGCTCATTTTATTGGTGTCTCACTAGGATCAATTGTCATTAATCAAATTCAAGTAACTCATCCTGAATTGGTTAAGTCAATGGTTTTTTCAGGTGCAATTACAAGGTTAAATGTTAAATCAAGGCTACTGTTACGCTTAGGAAGAATTTTGAATCCATTTCTTCCATACATGGCATTATATGCACTCTTCGCTCAAGTCATGATGCCTAAAAAGAACCATGAATTATCTAGATTGCTTTTCATCGATGAAGCCAAAAAGTTGATGACCCATGAATTCAATCGCTGGTTTCAACTTACAGCGCGCTTGGCTCATCATCTTAATTATTTACAACAACAAAAAACAGAAACCCACGGCTTATATGTAATGGGAAGTGAGGATCATTTATTTTTGGAACCAGCCAAGGAAATTGTTAGAAAAAACAAAAATTTAACCATCGAAATCGTTCCAAATTGCGGTCACGTTGTTAATGTCGAACAATCTGAAGTGTTTAATGAATTATCAATTGCGTTTATTCATAAAGTATCAATCGCATAGATCATGGGGCATACGTTCCCGTTATTTCGAAAACATGCTGCTGGTAAATCTTATTTCATTATTCTAAGTGATAAGGAATATAAGGAGTATCAATTCGTTGGAAAGCAAGTTTTTTGTTACGAATTCCAGATTCGCACCTATTTTGACTCCCTTCATATGAGGTCACTTCTCGACGCAGTGCATCCATATTTAATTGCGGAAAAGCAAGAAATGGAAACACTATTAACCATGCAGTAATGCGTCAAATTCATTAACTTTACGCTTCAATTAGCATGCGTACCTATGGAACAAGCACTACCATATCAACCTATAAATAAAATTCGTATTGTTACCGCTGCGTCCCTATTCGACGGGCATGATGCTGCCATTAACATTATGCGGCGAATCATTCAAGCCACCGGGTGTGAAGTTATTCACCTAGGGCATGACCGATCCGTTGAAGAGGTTGTAAATTGCGCGATTCAAGAAGACGCCCAAGCCATTGCAATGACTTCCTATCAAGGAGGACACATGGAGTACTTTAAATACATGTTCGATCTGCTCAAAGAAAAAGGCGCCCCGCATATTAAAATTTTTGGTGGAGGTGGTGGAACCATTTTACCCGCAGAAATTGAAGAACTTCATGGGTATGGAATTGCGCGCATTTATCACCCAGACGATGGCCGATCCATGGGACTCCAAGGAATGATAAATGACCTGATACAACAATGTGATTTTGCGGTTGGCGAATCACTACCCGTTAATTCTACCCATCTTACGATTAAGGATGTCCCCGCTATTGCACGAGTCATTTCTGGCGCTGAAAATTATGCCGAAGTCCATGAACATATTTTAGGTGAAATTAGAGATAAAGCGAAATCCATTAATACTCCGGTACTTGGTATTACCGGTACAGGTGGCGCAGGAAAATCCTCTCTCGTAGACGAATTAGTTCGACGGTTCTTAATTGATTTTCAAGACAAACATATCGCGGTCGTTTCTGTTGACCCATCAAAACGAAAAACTGGAGGTGCCTTATTAGGTGACCGGATTCGAATGAATTCTATTAAAAATGATCGCGTTTACATGCGCTCTTTAGCCACTCGACAGTCTAACCTGGCACTCTCAAAACACGTTGCAGAAGCCATTTCAATATTGAAAGTTGCTGGTTATGATTTAATTATCCTTGAAACGTCAGGGATTGGTCAGTCAGACACAGAAATTCTCGATCACAGCGACCTTTCTCTCTATGTAATGACGCCTGAGTATGGCGCAGCAACTCAACTTGAGAAAATTGACATGCTGGACTTTGCAAATGTTATTGCACTCAATAAATTCGACAAGCGCGGTGCCTTAGATGCACTTCGGGATGTGAGAAAGCAATATCAAAGAAACCATAACCTGTGGGATGAAAAAGTGGATGATATGCCAGTCTATGGTACGATTGCCTCTCAATTCAATGACCCAGGGATGAACACCTTATATAAGGTAATCATGGACAAGGTAGTTGAAAAATCAGGTGCTGCTTTACTTTCAACGTTTGAAATCACGAATGAAATGTCGGAGAAGATTTTTGTAATTCCTCCGGACCGAACTCGATACCTTTCTGAAATTTCAGAAAACAACCGCGCCTACGATCAATGGGTAAATAAGCAAGTAGCCGTTGCTGAGCAGCTTCAAGGACTAAAAAGTTCTATGGAAACGCTGTCCCTGTCATCCCTTGAAGATAAAGATCGATTAATCAAAGGATTACAAGAAGCATTTGAACAAGAAAAACTGAATTTTGACCCAAAAAACTGGGAAATTCTACAAAACTGGGATGCTAAAAAACAGGCGTTCAAAAACCCGGATTATCAATTCAAAGTTAGGGATAAGGTATTGAGCTTACAAACCCACACTGAGTCCCTATCTCACAGTCAAATACCAAAAGTAGCTGCACCAAGTTACCGCAGTTGGGGGGATATTTTACGTTGGGTGTTGCAAGAGAATTTCCCTGGAGAATTCCCATACACTGCTGGTTTATTCCCGTTTAAGCGAGAAGGAGAAGATCCAACGCGCATGTTCGCAGGGGAAGGTGGACCGGAACGAACCAATAAACGCTTCCATTATGTTAGTTTAGGAATGCCCGCCAAACGACTTTCAACCGCCTTTGATTCTGTTACGCTTTACGGAAACGACCCTGCTGTTCGACCGGATATATACGGAAAAATCGGAAATTCAGGGGTTTCCATCTGCTGTTTGGACGATGCGAAAAAATTGTATTCTGGGTTCGACCTAAGCCATGCCGCCACCTCAGTTTCCATGACTATTAATGGTCCTGCACCCATGCTACTTGGGTTTTTCATGAATGCTGCGATCGATCAAAACTGTGAAAAATACATCAAGGCACATGATTTAACGGCGGATGTAGAGGCTAAGATTACAGCGATTTATCAAGCTAAAGGTACCCAACGACCAAGATATCAAGGGGAGCTTCCAGAGGGAAATGACGGATTAGGATTGATGTTGCTAGGGGTTACAGGAGACCAAGTCCTACCTGCTGATATTTATGCACAAATTAAAGCAGATACCTTAAAGCAAGTCAGAGGTACGGTGCAAGCAGATATTTTGAAGGAAGATCAAGCCCAAAACACCTGTATTTTCTCCACGGAATTTGCACTTCGCTTAATGGGAGATGTGCAGTCATACTTCATAGACCATGCCGTACGAAATTTCTATTCGGTATCAATTTCTGGATATCACATCGCGGAGGCCGGTGCAAACCCAATCACTCAATTGGCATTTACCCTAGCGAATGGGTTTACCTATGTGGAATATTATTTAAGCCGCGGCATGAATATTAACGATTTTGGTCCGAACCTTTCGTTCTTTTTCTCCAACGGAATCGACCCCGAATATGCGGTAATCGGTAGAGTGGCTCGAAGGATATGGGCAAAAGCCTTGTCCAAAAAATACGGGGCGAATGCCAGGGCTCAAATGTTAAAATACCACATTCAAACCTCAGGGCGTTCATTGCATGCACAAGAAATCGATTTCAACGATATTCGTACCACCTTACAAGCACTTTACGCCATTTACGACAACTGCAACTCACTTCATACCAATGCTTACGATGAAGCGATTACCACCCCAACGGAAGAATCAGTGCGAAGAGCCATGGCGATTCAGCTCATTATCAACCGAGAATTAGGGTTAGCAAAAAATGAAAACCCACTTCAAGGGTCGTTTATTATCGATGAATTAACTGATTTGGTAGAAGAGGCTGTTCTTACCGAATTTGATCGAATCACCGAACGCGGTGGAGTCTTGGGCGCCATGGAAACGATGTACCAACGATCAAAAATTCAGGAGGAATCCCTTTACTATGAAACCTTGAAACATACTGGAGAGTTTCCTATTATTGGGGTAAATACCTTTTTAAGTTCTAAAGGTTCTCCAACGGTGTTACCCAAAGAAGTAATTAGAGCGACCGAAGAGGAAAAACAACATCAAATACAGATGTTGAGTGAATTGCATCGCACCTATGGGGAAACGGCCAAGGAGTTTATTAAAAACGTACAAGAAGCAGCCATCAACAACCGCAATATGTTTGAGCAATTGATGGAAGCATGTAAATACGCTTCGCTAGGACAAATTACCGAGGCCTTGTTTGAAGTTGGCGGACAGTATCGACGCAACATGTAGGGTTTGAAGGTACTACGGACTAGTCAGGGTGCGAAAAAAGTAGAGGGCCCTTTTACCATTCCCGATCAGATACCAAAACCGTTCCTTTGAAATGCGCCACACGTAAGCCAGACTGATTGGTAATATCCACCTCATAAATCCCAATCTTATGGTTTCGTGAAAGCTCCTTGCACGCAGCGGTTAAGACATCCCCTACTTCGACTTTTTTGAGGTGTGAAATTGATGATTCTATGCTTACGCATTGTAGACCGTATGCGTTTGAAGCAAAAGCCATGGCAGAATCCGCTAAGGCATAACTTATCCCTCCATGTGCGATGTTAAAGCCATTAACCATAGTTTCATCTACGGTCATACTCAATATGCACAATCCCCGATCAATGCGCATCAAATGCATGCCTAGCGCCTTACTGTAGGTATCGTTGGACAACATGAATTCAACGATTTCAATTGGATTTTTCATTACAAAGCAGAAAAAGCAAAGGTTTCAGCTAATCGAATGCCTTTCTCAGTGTGTTGGAGTGAACAGCATTCATTTACGCTATCATGCTCCAAAAACAAAACATAATTTGCTGAGGCTGCTGTATTCAAGAAGTTTCCTTTTTCCTCCAAGGTAATTAAGGGGCGCGTGTCATAACCCATCACATAGGGCAAGGGTATGTGACCAACACTTGGTAATAAATCTGCCATAAACACCACGGTTCTTCCCTTGTATTTGATGTGCGGAATCATCATGCTATCGGTGTGGCCATCCACGAATAACAGGTCAATGTTTGGAAAAACCTCTCTACTAAAGGAACCGTTTCGTTCTACAAACTTCAATTGTCCACTTTCCTGAATCGGTAGGATATTTTCTACCAAAAAAGACGCTTTTTCCCGAGCATTGGGTTCCGTCGCCCATTGCCAGTGGGCCGCATTACTCCAATAAATAGCGTTTCTAAACACAGGACGGTAACCGTCTTTTTGTGCATTCCATGCAATAGCACCCCCACAATGATCAAAATGCAAGTGGGTTAAGATTACATCTGTAATTTCATCCTCATGAAATCCAGCCTTTCGAATAGAACCAATTAAGGAGTCGTTTCCCTGCAAATGGTAATGGGAAAAAAACTTTTCTGATTGCTTGTCTCCAATGCCTGTATCTACGAGCATTAGGCGTTTACCGTCCTCAATGAGTAAACAACGTAAAGCCCATGTGCACATGTTGTTTTCATCGGAAGGATTCGTTTTTTGCCAAAGGGATTTGGGCACAACCCCAAACATAGCTCCACCATCTAGTTTAAAAAGACCAGTTTCAATTACATGGATTTTCATGATTTAACGTTTAGGATTTACAAAGGCTTTCAACTGTAATACCGCCACACCCGGCGAAGTATTTGTAATTACTGAAATGGTTTTTTGTTGAGGTCCGATTTGCGCATCACTTGGATGAAAAGTTACCTTTATGTCATCACTTGAGCCCGGTGCAATGGGATTTTTATTCCATGATGGAACAGTACACCCACACGATGCTTTTACCTCGTAGATCATCAGAGGCTTCTTACCTGTATTTTTAATAGTGAATGATGTCTTGTAATCAGCATCAACAGTAATTGACCCAAAATCATGCGTCAAGCGATCAAATCCAACCGAACTGAGCGTTTTTTTTCGTTCAATTTCTTCTTTTTTTGCCTCTTCTAATGACGCATCTAGGGCCTTTTCATTCTCTGAATCCGCAACAATACTTGACCCCAATTTCTCTTTTTTATCCACATTTTGACATGCAAACAGCGAAAGAAAAGATAAAACAAAAAGGAATTTTCTCATGGTTAAAGGTGCGTAATAAAGGTAAAAAAAATCCCGACCACTGCTGCGAATCGGGATAATTTCTAGTTCAATTTTGAAACTTGGGAGGAAGACGGGGTTCGAACCCGCGACCTTCGGAACCACAATCCGACGCTCTAACCAGCTGAGCTACAACCTCCATTTCAGGGGCACAAATATAAAACTTTTCTTACGTACTTTGCAAGTAAACGTGTAGGATATTACGTTTTATTCCTACTCAAAAATAATTCCGCACTTATTTTCGTTTACTTTTGTCTTGTGAAGATTTTTAGCACCCTCATACTTATACTCACGGTTTGGTATTCCTTTGGACAACAGGTAACAGTGCAGGGGATTTGCATCGACAAAAAAGGCAAACCTATTTCAGAAGTTACGCTTACTGAACAAGGGGCAAAAGTAGGGACCACGGACGCTAGCGGTAAATTCTCCATTGAGGCAACATTCGGAGATACGCTCAACGTAGTTTTTAAATATCAATCATACCAAGAAGCACGTCAAATCCTGGTTAATAAAAGTCCTGTCACCAATGTTCCTTCGGTACTCTTCCAAATTCAAATAAGTGAGACCGTTGTGGTACAACGTATAAAAGACGATCCTTTTGATTTAATTGAATTACCACCGATTGATTTACAGCAAATGATTTCGGTTGAGAAGTATCTCACCTTGACAAAACCAGCAACCTCAAACAACGAACTAACTTCTAACTATAATGTGCGCGGTGGTAATTATGATGAGAATTTAGTGTATGTAAATGGATTCCTCGTATATCGTCCCTTTTTAACCCGCTCTGGGCAGCAAGAAGGCATGATTTTTATTCATTCGGCCTTAGTAGAAAAAGTTAAATTTTCTGCAGGGGGATTTGACGCTCAATATGGAGATCGCTTAAGTTCAGTACTCGATATCACGTATAAAAAACCAACGGCCTTTAGAAGCTCTTTAGCCCTTTCTTTGCTGAGCGAAGAAGCACATGTGGAGGGGATACTCGGAAAAAAATTCACCTACCTCGCTGGCGCACGCTATCGATCAAACGGATATTTTCTAAACTCACTTCCCACAAAAGGTGCCTATAACCCAGTTTTTGCAGACGGACAATTTCTCGGAGAATTCCAACTCAACCCAAAACTTACATGGTCTATATTAGCCCACTATTCTTCGAATAATTATCGCTTTGCCCCACAAACTTCCAATACAGATTTCGGAACAGCCAATGAAGCCTATTCCTTTCGAATTTACTTTGATGGTAAAGAAAGTACGCGCTTCCAAACTGGCATGGTGGGAACCTCGCTGAACTATTCCCCAAATACGAAAACAAAACTTGGGTTTTTCATTACCGGTTTTCAATCAGATGAACGTGAATATTTTGATATTCAAGGACAATATTACATCAATGAATTGGAGACCGACCCGTCCAAAGAAGAATATGGAGATTCAATTGCCGTATTGGGGATTGGAACTTTTTTAAACCATGCTCGAAATCGATTGAATGCTCAAATATATAATGCCTACCTCGAGGGGTCTTATGTTCTGAAAAAGGATTATATCGATATGTATAGAACACGCTTTGTTAGCTGCGAACTTTTGTGGGGCGCGGGATATGAATTAGACCGTTTTGGTGATGTATTAAGCGAGTGGAAAATGATTGACTCCGCAGGATATAGTGTCCCACAAGGAACCACGAACGAAGTTGAGTTATTTGAAACTATAAAGAGTAACTTAAGCCTGGTAAACCATAAAGTTACCGGCTACTTGCAATGGAACTTTAGTAAATCACACACGCGATTTCAAGAGCGCGTTACGGTGCAACAAAAACAAAAAATTGATGGCAAAAAAATCATTAAAACCTTTACTGAAACCCTTGCAGAAAGCGCTTCTAAATTTGCTTTTTCCTTGGGGGGAAGGACTGGATATACCTCTGTAAATAATGAGTTTTATTTGACCCCAAGATTTTCCGCCACCTATTTTCCGAGAGCGTACATGGTTAGAAACAATAAAGTTGTTCGTAGAAACCTAAGTTATCGCTTTGCCGCGGGTACCTACTATCAGCCTCCGTTTTATCGTGAATTCCGAACCTTAAATGGGAACTTAAACACTCAGGTGCAATCTCAAAAATCTATGCATGCCGTATTAGGAGCAGACGTTTACTTTAATATGTGGCAACGGGAACGACCCTTCAAATTTTCAGGCGAAGTTTTCTACAAATACTTGTGGGATGTAAATCCGTATGAAATTGAAAATGTACGCACACGATATTATGCCAATAACGATGCCGTTGCGTATGCTACGGGAATAGACTTTAACGTGCATGGGGAGTTTGTGCCTGGCATAGAATCCTTTTTTAAAATGGGAATCATGCAAACACGCGAAAACTTAAAATATGATTCCTATCAAGAATATTACAATGCAGCTGGGGAGAAGATTATTTTCGGATACAGTGAGGATCAAGTAATTGTGGACAGCGCTACCTTTTTCCCGGGTTTTATACCTCGCCCTACGGATCAATTCTTAACCGTTGGCGCCTTGGTTCAAGATCAAATGCCGGGCTTAGAGAATTTTACCGTACAAATGGGCTTACAATATGGTGCACCATTACCTTATGGTCCACCAGGAGGAGATCGCTACAAAGACACCTTACGAATGAAAGCGTATTTCCGAGTTGACCTTGGCTTATCGTATAATTTGGTTAGTACCAAGAACGGATGGTGGCATAAACACGTACCGGAATCGATGATTTCTCTGGAAATATTTAACCTGCTGGGAGTAAACAATGTACTTTCAAAACAATGGATTCAAGATGTAGAGGGAAAATATTACAGTATTCCAAACTACCTGACACAACGCAGGGTGAATTTAAAGTTTATTTGCCGCTTTAATTAGCCGCGAACAAGAATTTATTAGGAGAAACTAATTGTGTTTTTACGGCGTACATAACGATCCCTGCCGTATTTTTGACGCCAAGTTTAAAGAGGATATTTTTGCGGTGGGTATTCACCGTATGTTTGCTCAAAAACAACATCTCCGCAATCTGATCATTGGTATATCCTTCAGCTATGAGTACTATAATCTCGTTTTCTCGATCGGACATTAATACAGGATCACATGTTAAAACCCCCTGATCGATGTCTTCAACATCTAAATTCGCTTTATTGATCGTCTCTAGAATTTTACCACAAAAGAACTTATTCCCTCGGGATGTTTCAATTACCGCATCAGAAATTTCTTGTAAGTCACAATCTTTCTTAATGTAGCTCATCACTCCGCCTCGAAGGGCATCCACTAAAGTTTGAGCCGATTGTAAATACGTCAGACCAATAAATTTCATAGACGGATTTAATCGCAAGGCAGCAGTAACGTCATCGATATCGAACCCTTCTGCCGTGTAATCAATCAACACAATGGCCATTCCACCTTGCTGTGCAAAATCGATAAGTTGTTTTCCATTGGTGATTTCCAAAATAGAATCAACCTCGGACAACGCAGATAAGGTTGACTTAAGTCCCACCCGAATTAATTGATTGCTATCTGCTAAAAGTAATTTCACTTATTTAGAATCATTTTAAACAAGACAAAGATACACCATGAAACATCATCCTTCAAGGATGCATTGATTTTTTTTTAACAAGAGATTCACAACACGATTTTAGCCCTTGATAATATCGATTATCTTTGCTCTGTGGATACTAAAATCACTAAAGATGTAAGCCTTGCTGTTGCTGCCCTTAAAGCAAATCAGGTCATTGGCATTCCAACAGAGACCGTATATGGCTTAGCCGCTAATGCACTTTGTCCAGAGGCAGTATCCGAGGTTTTTAGCGTAAAGCAACGCCCTACGAGTAATCCCTTAATCGTACATTTTGCGAATTTACAACATGCGGAATCCTATATACAGGCATTTCATGAAGAATTGAGGGTATTGTACCAAAAATTTAGTCCGGGGCCTATTACCTATCTCGTTCCAAAAACAGGGTTGATACCGGAAGAAATCACCAACGGGTCAAAAAACGTAGCACTACGATTTCCATCACACCCCTTATTATTAGCATTGCTGAATCAGCTTGATTTTCCTGTGGCTGCCCCGAGTGCCAATAAATATGGCTCAGTAAGCCCAACGCGCGCGGAAGAGGTCTTGACACAATTAAACGGAGAAATCCCTCTAATTCTCGACGGAGGTACGTGTGAATATGGGTTGGAATCTACCATTATTGGAATGGAGGAAGGCCGAGTGGTTGTTTATCGCTTAGGAAGTATAGAACTGGACGAATTAGCTGCCACTTTAGGTTATATTCCGGCAGTTAAAAATCAAGCGGAACACTCCCCATTAGCTCCTGGAATGGTGAAATATCATTACGCAACAAAAACTCCTCTGTTCTATCTAAGCCCTGAAATCAATCCAGCGATAAAAACAGGCTATATTTTCATAAAAACAATTCCAGAGGGTTTTCCTACCGATCAATCCATTACACTCAGCGCTGAAGGAGATTTAAAGGAGGTTGCACGAAATTTATACCACACCTTAATTACTATGGATGAACGGGGATTCAATTCGATTTACATTGAAAAACCGCATGCTCAAGGACTTGGCTTAACCATCTTGGATCGACTTCAACGAGCCACTGCCAAATTCATTTAAACCATCGTGCAAAAAAAAACCATTCCAACAAGGAATGGTTCTTAACTATGATTAAACCTTCAGGTTCTTATTTCATTGTACGACCAAAACGTGTTTTGAACTTATCAATACGTCCGGCAGTATCCACAAACTGTGCGATTCCAGTGAAGAATGGATGCGATTTATGAGAGATGTCTAGTTTTACTAATGGGTATTCATTTCCATCTTCCCATTGAATGGTTTCCTTTGCAGGAGCGCAAGATGGACAAATAAATGCATAATCGTTAGACATGTCTTTAAACACTACTAATCGGTAATCGTCTGGATGTATTTCTTTCTTCATGATACAAAATAGGAGTGCAAAGGTAGTAAATCAAATGAATTAAACAAACCCAATTAGGGTAAAATTAAAATAAACTAACAGAAAAAGGCTCATAACTATTTAATCACTATAATTTTCACCGCTTGCTTGTGCTTATTTTTATACCTTCAATAAGTATATGAAGTTTAGTATTCCATTTACGTTAGAATCTATTTCCAACCAATTCAACTGCCTGTATGTTGGCGATTCAGCGCTAACCATCACGGGAATTAATGAAATACACCGTGTGGTAGCCGGAGATATCGTGTTTGTGGATCACCCCAAATATTATGAAAAGGCCTTGCAATCAAATGCCACAGTTATTATTATTGATAAGCGTGTTGAATGCCCTGAGGGAAAAGGACTTATGATTACGGAACAACCGTTCGAACTTTTCAACCAAATCACTCGCTACGGATACGCACAAAAACAACAAAATACACACAACTATTCGTCGCAATTTCCCGGGGTTTTTATCGGAAAAAATGTTTCGATTGGTTCCAACGTCCAACTCGCACCTGGAGTCTGCATCATGGATGATACGGTAATTGGCAATCATGTAGTGATTGGTCCGAATACCGTTGTCGGACACGCTGCATTTTACTATAAAAAATCAAACCAAGAGTATACCGCTATGTTTAGTTGCGGGAATGTAGAAATCGCTGACCATGTGGAAATCGGAGCTTCATGCACGATAGACAGAGGTGTTACCGATGTAACGTACATTGGTGCCGGTACTAAAATCGATAATTTAGTACAAATTGGACATGACACACGCATTGGTGAAAACTGTTTATTTGCATCCCATGTAGGGATTGCTGGTTGTGTAGATATTGGCAACCGAGTAACCATGTGGGGACAAGTAGGTTGTGCGAGCGGCATACAAATTGGAGATGACACCGTAATATTGGCCCAAAGTGGTATTTCAAAAAATCTAGATGGAAACACGACCTATTTTGGTAGTCCATGCAGCGAAGTACGAGAGAAATTTAAAGAAATGGCTGCGGTAAAACAACTCCCCGATTTTCTCAGAAAACATCAATGAGCGAACGCGTAATTAATTCCCTAGAACGTCAACTCGCCCTGCATGAATTGAAACTTAATTCATTGCTTTCAATTACATCGGCAATTAATACCCAAGCTTCTGTAGATGATTTGCTCGGAATTTATTCATACATACTCAAAGAGCAATTAAGGTTTAGAAAATTCGTATTGATTACGAATTCCAATGGGTGGAAAATCATACATAAATCAGGTGTTAAGGGAAAAATCGACTTGAATGCGCACCTTGAACAACTTCAGCGCATTAAGGAATTGACCATGGTAGCGGAATCAAACTCGAGTTTGATTGGAGCATTCAACATAATAATACCGGTATATCACAAAGGAAATCCCTTAGCCTACTTATTGTTGTCAGAAAATTCAGAGGCACCCCATGAACAAGAGCACCATTTAGAATTTGCACAGACCTTAACAAATGTGATTGCTGTAGCCATGGAAAATCAGCGATTAACAAACCGACTGATTTCAAAGGATATGATCAACCGAGATTTAGAAACCGCATCTGAATTACAAAAACTGCTCTTTCCTTCCGATTTACCTTCCAACCGAAAAATGGACATTTCAGCCAAGTACATTGCAAGACATGTGATTGGAGGTGACTATTATGATTTCATTCCTTTAGGAGATGAAGAATATATCATTTGCATCGCAGATGTTTCAGGAAAAGGAATTTCAGCGGCCTTATTGATGGCTAATTTCCAAGCCACGTTACGCACACTCTTTAGATATCAGCGATTCGATCTTTCATTCTTAATTGAAGAGTTAAATAAAAAAGTAATGGGCGCCGCGAAAGGTGAAAAATTCATCACATTTTTTATCGCGCACTACAACGCATATACCCGTAAATTAAAATACATCAACGCAGGACATAATCAGCCGGTACTGTTAATGGGCAGAAAACACCAATTACTTCACGATGGTTGTGTAGGACTTGGCATGTTGGACGAACTGCCAAATCTACAGGTTGGTAAAATTGTTATACCCCCAAAAAGCACCTTGGTATTATATACGGACGGCGTAGTGGAATTAGAAAATGAGGAAGGGGAACAATTCGGAATTGAACGCATGATAAAAAATATTCAAGCCTTTTCCTCCCTTAAAATGGAGGACATGAACAACATCTTATTTTCAAAACTAGAGGAATGGAAAGGGGAATTACCGTATGGTGATGATACCGCAATACTCAGCTGTAAGTTCTTTTAGCGTATAATATACATTTTACCGAGTCCTTTATGGAAATAGGCGTCAGCACCTGAATCTAAGTGCTTTATTTCTTGCCCTCCGCTACGTGCAATAACCCGATATAAATAGACCCCATTCGCCAATTCATCTCCAAAATTATCCCTACCGTCCCACGCAAAATCGGTGATGTTACGCCCGATTCGTAACTGCCCAAGTTCATCCGTTGAAATTTCACGAACTACCCTTCCACTGATATTCATGATTTGAATGAGCATTTCATCCGGCAATTCCGAACCTGTAAGCGTGAAAACAAATCGGGTGCTTGTACTGAACGGATTCGGGTAATTCATTACCTCAGTAATCGAAGATTCATAAATTACTTTAAAGTTTATTTTATATTCATAATCACCTGAAAGATTTCCAGATCGATCTTGACCTTGCACCAGCAAGGTATATATACCATCTTTGGTGAACAGTGCCGGATATAAAATTTTAAACTTCTTGTTGGTGGCATTGGCAGGAACCCATTCCATTACTACCGTTCCTTGGGCATCTACAAAGGGGATTTTTCGCATTTCACCATCTGGATCTGTAATATAAATTGCAAACAAGGACGTGTCGGAATCACTATCCATGATGAGATATGGGTTATCGTCTTTCAGCGTAATTAAAATTTCACTTTGCGGGGAAATGATGTCATTATTTAGGATATGCTGCCCATCAAAGGTGACATCCAAAATTGGATTAACGTCTTCTACCCCAACCGTGAATGCCAATTGAAGCACATTATTAATGTGTGTTAGTTCAGGCTGATCCGTTTGCGTTAAACTTAGATCTGAATATGGATTAACTTCAACCCGCAACCAATTATTACCTGATAAATTAAAGGTTGGAATGGTGATGGTGTCAAACAAATGTCCATTGGCTAGGAGTGGTGCTTGACGAGGATAAACAATCGGGTGGACCATTTGATTTTCATCAATTATCGAATAACTTACCAATAAAGAGTCCATGGAATATTCGCTAATGTTTCGGATATCAACCGCAAAATTTAAAGGCTGCCCCACTTGTATTGAATCGTTTTGTGCGGACCAAAACATGGCTGTGGATGGGTCAATCGCAGCTTCTGGTAGCGGTGCAAATACAACATGCCAAAAATCTAATTGAGTTGGAGTTTGGAAATTTGAATCTGTATAAAAAGCATTAAGTCGGGCATAAGGAAACTGCGTTGCATTAATTAAATTATTCAAGTTAATAATGGAATCGTGCGGGGTCATCAAGGTATCAATTACATGATCTAAGCCTCCTAAGGCATTGTATACTTTAACACGCATTCGGGTTGAATCTCCCGGAAGCACTTCCAACGCATCGTGTTTCCAAAATAGGGATTGCCAATCGCTTACCGGACCAATTATCGGGGTGGTTTCATAACCAATCAATTGAGAACCAAAAATTACAGTGTCCATATGAATGTCCTCTGTTCCTTGGGTGAATTTTTCCACCACAAAGGAGGGGTCACCTTTTCGTGTTAAAAAAATAAATGGCTTATTTGGCCGACCTTGAACAATACTGTCAGAGCCTAAGGATGCAAAGGTTTGATATAGGGTAGGCGCAAAAATATTCCACCAATCATAGCGCGTTGTCATTGGAGAGTATACTAAAATATAATCCCCATTTTCAACCACATTTTGAACTAAATTTTGGAATGCAGCCAGTTGGGAGGCGCTGTTTTGATGATAGGTAAAATACTTCATGGATCGGGGTTTACACCCGGAATTATCATTCGCATTACCAAAATTATTCGCTGGATTAACCACGGTACCATTTGGATACGTATAGCGTGTTTCCCAAGGCAACAACGTAGCTTTATCAACGATTGCTACGTGCAATTTTGGTGTCATATTACACACCTCATATTCTTGTTGTTCATCATTTAGATACCACGCGTTGTCATAAATCTCAGGTGCTGTTGTAGCCGCTTTAACGAGGCAAGAGATTCCCTTCTGAATTGGGACAAATTCTCGTAACGCTTGTTGCGTATTCATTGATATCCCCGTGAACGCGTTGTCGGTAAATTGAAAAAAATCATCCTGCCCCCACCCCTCTTTTCCAGGTATATATTGAAACGAGCGTTTCTTCCAAACAAGGGGACTGTTATTCACTGCAACCCGCCAATAATACACAACACTGTCCGAAAAGAACACCGGATCTATGGAATTGGATGAAACGCGTTTCCACTCATTCCAATTCACCGACTTCACTCCTCCAGAACCAGCAACAATGGCATATCTTAAGAACGGTGAATTAAACAAATGGCTTGTATCCATTTCAAAACGATAGGAGTTCATTGGCGCCAAAGGATCAATGGTTGAGGCGAATACGGCCAGGGTATCTCTTGGAACCACCGCAAAATCAATGGGTAAAACCGGTTCAACGCCGTCTACACGAATATTGAAAGATTTTACAATTCGATTATTGTTAATTTCATCGTAAACCTCATCATTGAAATTTGGAATATCCACGGTTATCGTAAATTGATTTAACCCAACACCGATCAAGGGATAGAATGGAATTTTGACGTTAAAATCCTTTTCGTAATCTATACCATTTACCGTAAACACATAACTTGAATCGGCGGTAGAACCCGGGAAATCTCTCAAAATTTCTAGCGCAAAATCGCCGGGGATGGATTGTCCCAAATTGCGCAATTTAATATGAATTTCTATGGAGTCTGTCGTTAACGAAACATCTTCTGGTCCAAAAGAAACACGATCTTCCGTTAATTCAATTTCTGGTTTAGTGTGCGGATTAAGGCGCAACATGGGGTCGCCATGCAAGGTCATTTGTTGAAATACGGATTCCGTACCCAAGGGTTGATTCGCATTCATGACAGAATCGATGGTGTTTTTAATATGTTCCCCTATCGTTCCTCCATAATTGTGCGTACTAAACTGCCGATAGAATTGGTTAGAATAGTCATTTAAGGCACCAGAAAAACCATAATTGATGGTACCTAGGTAGGCAATAACTCCAGCGTTTGGCGTTAAAACAAACTGCTCAGATTTTGTGGGCACACTGTAAAAGATATTGCCATTGTAGCATGAATTCGCAATTAACAAGGGATACTTACCTTGATTATTCCAATGTTGTGGATCATCAATGTTTAGGTCAAACCCACTTTGTGACGATGAGGCATGGCCGAAAAAATTCATCACCGTAACCCCCTCAGATAAGCGATCAGCGATCCCTTGAATTTGACCAGGGGTTAGTGGATTGGCTGACTCCTTGACTATTCGCGTCGTGATTCCTGCAAAAAAATCATTTTCGGCAATATCCGCCATTCCATTGAGGTAGGTTTGGAAAATAAATTGCTCATTCGCATTTCCTCCTCCCGCAAAATGAATCAAGTGTTTTTGCCAATCTTTACTTTGCGAACTGTACATGGATGTTGAATCTTGTGCCAGCTCAAAAGCCTTCACTTTATCCAAATAAATAGCCAACTCAGAGAGGTTATTTACAGATATTCTACCCGTTGGAATAAGGGGTGTCCACTTATCGGTTCCTGGTAAATTGGAGGTTATGCTTTGATCGCTGGAAGGTTGGCCAAAGGAAGGAACTAAGTTTTTTGAATAATTTAGGACATTTGCCCGGGCTCCTGGCCCAGTTGCTAACGTAGTCGCCACATTTGCTTCTCGAATCCCCTTCCCGATTAAAAATAAACCTATCGGTTTTTGCTGACTTAAGCTATGCATATAGTGAGCATAGCGTCGAATGCCATTGATATGTTTAACGATACCTCCACCAAACTGATCGTATAACTCTTCAATTTCTGAAAGGATCACATTATAGTCTCCACCAGCTGCTGAACTTCGATAGCTTGCATAGTCGAATACGCCTGATTCAAGGCTCTTGGAATATATAAACAGTAAGGATGCTTCTAAATTTGGTATTACTGCAAAATTCGTAAAGGTAGCCGAAGGGGTAACCGGAGTTAACCCAGGGATTGAATTAATGGTAGACGCCGCTTGTATAACCACTTTTTGGGCAGCATAAATCGGATCGTTCGGTACAAGTAATTGACAGGTATTTCCTGCAAAAACAGCATTTATTACCTTTGGATTTGAACCAAAAACGAAGGCCATTGGATTAACCATGCTCACCCCGCTGAGCGCTAATTTAATTTTTGGTTGATTGAAGGCATTTCGAATTAAAAACTCGCTTTTATTACTACCTGGTAAGGCCATAGTTCTTGGGTAGAGAAAGGACCAATAATTAACGCTTTGATAATCTGTTGCTACCCCAAGATCACCAACAATATTGATCTTAAAATTGGTAGCGCCATTTGCAGGAAGGGAAGAAACAGGAATTTGCTTTGTTACATTAATTGCAGTATAACCCATCGTGAGTGTATCAAGCAAGACGTTATTCGATGGACCAATGGTGAAGCGGGTATGGTGATTGTATAAATTAGGTGAATACGCATTTGAGCCGCCAACAATCACCGATTTTAATTGAATTTGAGGCGCATCAAGTCCCGTATATAAATTATCAAGCGTGGTGGCTGAATAGTTCCACGAATATCCCGCAGCACCGTTCTGCATGGGACTCCCCCATCCTTCTCCGGGTACAAACAAGGAACTAGCCGATTGTGAATTTATTTCGCCTTCGTTATATGCTTGTGTATTTACTAAGCTCTTTTCGAATAAGAGATGCGACGCGGTCTGATAACTCGCAAAATCAATGTCGTTTTCGGGGTTAAATCGCAATCCTGGAGTGCCATTAGTCCAACTAAAAAAATAGCGAATGGTATCGTTATAAAGGCTGTATTTCGGATTTCCTAACCATGACGGATTATCATAGAGCGTTGAATCTAGCCATCCGTCGTTCTTTTCTGCATAAAAGTAAATAAACTCATAAGGATCTAAAATACTATTTCCATCATCAATAATATATAGGGGTTGCTCCTTTTGCTTTCCAAAGACTTGATAAGTAGAAATCGGAATGGAGGCCACTGGAATCCCGGCATCCAATAAATTCTGGTACGAAATCTTGTGAATTCCTGATTGAATAATGGGAAATGCATAGTATTTCTGACTGTAATCAATCCATTCGTTACCAAAGGACTGGGCGTAAACACTGAGTTGAACGGTACAAAAGAGTAATATGACACTTATATTCCGCTTCATTGTGCTTATTTCTTTGGTTGATTTAATTTAAACTTCAACGAGAAAATGTGTGTATAATATCCAGCTTCAGCTGACCCTAGGCGAGTAAATGCGTAATCCAAGTTAAATCCTTTAATCCCTACACCCAATCCTAAGTTAGGCTGAACACCCCAATTGCTTGTTCCATCGATTGCTTTAAATTGCTGTATGGAAGATACTCCACCTCGAACTTTAACCAATTCTTTAAAGGCTAATTGAACTCCCATGTGCGGATCAATCGAAATGGAATTCGATTTTATAAGGGTATTTCTCATACCGTCTGTCGTCGCATCAATATCCAATTCAGCAGCAATATTGAATCCTTTTTCTGGATTACCAATCGAATGATTGTAATAAATTCCTGTGATGAATCTTGGTAAGGATAATTCAAGGCCATTGGTTGGAATTTCATTTCCCGTAGATTGGAAAACTTGTTGCATATCTTGGGAAAGATTAAAAATCCAAGCGTTAAACGTAGACGTTGCATCACGAGCTACCAATCCAAATTTCCAATGCGAATTTAGTCTATATTTTACCCCAGCATCCAATCCAAAACCCCATGATTGAGCGAAATCACCAACCCTACGGTGTATCACTTTAACCGTACCTCCCAAGGATAATCCCGGAACGGATAATGATTTTGCAAATGAACCCATAAATGCGTAATCGCCTGCGGTAAAGGTGGTAATGTTGTCGTAATTTATCCTTCCGTCATTATCGATTAGTTGCGTGGTGTTCGGTATATCATCCACTCCAAAGCGCAGAAAAGTAAAGCCAAGCACCCCTTTTTTTCCCAGTGAATGAGAAACCCCGATATAGTCATACTTAGCGATACCAGCGAAATACTCAGAGTGCATTGCAGAAACCTGAAGCCATTCTGTAGCACTCGTTAAACCGGCTGGATTCCAATATGCGGCGGTAACATCTTCAGCCGATGCAGCTACTGCATTGCCCATTCCAAATGCCTGAGCGCCAACACCAAGATGTAAGAATTCATTGGAGTATTTTGGTGCCTGTGCCACAAATGCGAAAACCAACATAAGAAAAGCGGAAAGAATAGTATATTTCATATAAAAATTTGGAGCCCGTTAACTCTTAAACAACCTCATTTATTGTGTAAAGAATGAATTAACCCGATAAATATAATCGATTTTTGAATTACCTTCGCTCGAAATGAATGAAATGGGTTTTAAGTTGTTTAATCTCCCCAACATAATTACCGCCTCTAACTTTATGTGTGGTGTTCTTTCCATTATCGTTGCATTTTTTGGACGCATAGAGATCAGCGCATTGCTCCTAATTTTGGCAATGGTTTTGGATTTCTTCGATGGATTTGTAGCAAGAAAGCTTGGAATTAGCTCGCCCATTGGTAAAGACCTTGATTCGTTGGCGGATTTAGTATCGTTTGGATTAGCACCCGGAATACTAATGTTTATAACGATTGAATTGCGGCTTAACGGGAACTTAGGTGCAACGTTTCTAAAATTCCATGATTTTCAGTTTCAAAACTTCACTGATTGGTTAAGCCTTTTCGCACTTAGCATTCCATTCTTTTCTTTGTTTCGCTTGGCTAAATTTAACAACGACACGCGGCAAAGTGATCGATTCATCGGGGTCCCTACCCCAACCAATACTATTTTCTTTCTTTTTTTTCCTTTATTGTATTGGCAAATCGGGTTGGAAAACACCACACCGATTGAATCGTCTTACCCATGGGTATTGGACCCTTTAGTTATGGCTGTTACGGCATTGATCTTTCCACTGTTTTTGATTTCTGAAATTCCGTTATTGTCGTTAAAAATCAAAAATTTCAAGGTTAAACATAACATTTACCAATACCTTTTGTTAGGAATTTCGTTGATAACAATTTTTGTATTTAAAATCTATGCACTGCCAATAATTGTAATTTTGTACGTGATTTTATCCATTATTGAGCACAACACCACGAAGCACCATGAAATTCAAAGCTGAAATAGACGTAATGCCACACGATGCCTTGTTAGACCCTCAAGGTAAAGCAGTAACCCATGCCATGTCATCCATTGGGATGCATGAAATAGAAGGCGTTAGGATTGGACGACATATTCGACTTTTTCTAGAAACAGATTCTATAGAATCAGCAAAACAACGTGTGGATGAGGCATGTAAAAAAATGCTTGCAAATGCCATCATGGAATCATACTCCTTTACCGTAGAAGCAGTCTAACTACTTGCCAAATTTTATTGAGACATATCATTGTCGCACGGGAATCGTTAACGAAAAATCCTTTTCCACTTCTTCGCTAGATGAGTTAGAATTGGCCTTACAGCGCAGCACCGATGCCTATGAATCGGGTGCTTTGTTAGATATTCATGTTCGAACTCTGTTTTTAAATGAACTTCACGAACAAATTTCAAGGCGAAAAGAAGATCTATTTTTCATTTACGAATCAGAGTCCAGTCTTTCTCGTTCAAGGTTTGACATTGAATTTGACCGCACATTAAACCAACTAAAGCAGTACCGTGATGCTGCGATCGCCCTTCATGACCATACTACGACCTCAATAATTGCAGAACGCACGTTAATTAAAAGAGCATTACCCCTCGGTCCAGTGGCTATTTTTGGTGCTTCAAATTTTCCATTGGCCTATTCCACCTTAGGCGGTGATGTCATGGGTGCTTTTGCTTCTGGGTGTCCAGTGCTTGTGAAAGGTCACCCCTTCCATGCAGGAACCAGTTTATTAAGTGCAGAAATTATACATCAGACCTTGCTTGAGCTGAACTTACATCCCGGAATCTTTGGACATCTTTTGGATGATGGATATGGCATTGGTCGAGCATTAGTTGAAGATGAACGCATTAAAGGGTGTGGTTTTACAGGGAGTTACGAAGGCGGTATGACGCTTTTTCGAGCCGCTCAAAACCGTAAAAATCCGATTCCATTTTTCGCAGAGATGGGAAGCTTAAATCCTGTAATTATCTTACCCGATGCCGAGCATCTTTCGCTACACAGTAGCGCACTGATTGATTCAATAACTGCTGATGCAGGACAGTTTTGCACCAAACCGGGTATTATTTTTTGTCCAAGCAATTTGATAAATGAAGCTCTTATTCATCTAAACAATGGATTCTATGCCGCCCTGAGTCACCCGATGTTACATCCTACTATTCTAACTCGATACCTCAAGCGAATAAAGGAGATACAATCTTTAAATATCGGGAGGGAGTACCTTGTTCAACATCAAGCATTCAATGTGCCACGCGGATTCTTTCATCTGCAATACAATGAATTAAACGACTACGAAACCCTCAGGCAAGAAGTATTTGGTCCTAGTTGCTTGTTAGTTGAATACCAGAACGAGGAACAATTGGTATTCACCCTAAATAAGTTGCAAGGACAACTTACCACCACATTAATTGGAAAAAATCCTGAAAATTCGGCGCTGTTCAGTTTGGCGTGTTCTTTATCCGGCAGGGTCATATTAAATGGGGTACCGACGGGTGTTTCAGTGGTTCCAGCCATGCATCACGGAGGACCGATTCCTGCGAGCAGTGATGCAAGATTCTCTGCGGTAGGTGAAGCATCCATTTTACGCTTTATTCGTTATGCAACAGTGCAAAAATCGCATGGAAATTAATTTGTTTTACCTTAACTTTGCTAAAAATCAATATCATGAATGATACTCAACCGAAATCGTCAAACCTATTACTTTACAGCGTAATTGGTGTTTTGCTCATTGGCTTGGCGACATTGACATTTATGTGGTCCTCTAAACGTTCTGAATTAAATCAATGTCAGAATGACAATTTAATCCTTAAATCCGACATGGAAGGCATGAATAAGATGCTGGAAGGGTATGTTGGTGGTCTTTCTAATGATTTAAAAACAGATTTTAAAAATATGTTAGACACCTATGATCGTTTGATTGAAATGGACCGATCGAAAGCAGACAGTTTAAATAAACAAAAGGCCCAAATTTCTCAATTGTTAAACCAACTGAATACCAATAAAAAATTATCTGCCCGTGAACTCTTCAACTTAAAGAAAGAGAATGAAGTATTAAGATCCATCATGAGGGGGTATGTTAAACAAATTGATTCATTGAACACCTTGAACATAAAATTAACTTCAGTACTTGATGAGACCAACACTAAATTAACGGAAACAACCACCGAAAGAGACACGTATAAAAAAGATGCTGAACAGAAATCAGAGCAGCTCAAAAAAGGTGCAAAACTTCAAGCATATGGATTTAATTCCGAAGCATTGCGCATGAAAATAAACAACACCACGGAACCAACGACTAAAGCAAAAAATGCGATTCAGATGAGGTCGTCATTCACCATTGGAGAGAATCAAATTACAAGCAGTGGTAGAAAGGCTGTTTTCTTACAAATCATTGCGCCGAATGGTGAAATTTTACAGAGTAAGTCAAGTAATGTAATTGATACAGAAAATGGACAGCAAGGTTTTTCTGACAAAAAAGATATTGACTATAACAACCAAGCAATCGATTTGACAATTTACTATGATTTAAAGGGAACCGAGGTAGGTAAAGGAAATTATAAAGTTCGAATATATTGCGAAGGTCAACTTATTGGAACAGAT
Source organism: Flavobacteriales bacterium (assembly GCA_046081745.1). GTDB lineage: Bacteria > Bacteroidota > Bacteroidia > Flavobacteriales_D > Crocinitomicaceae > UBA952. The sequence continues at coordinate 28,445 of JBJTWL010000180.1, forward strand.
AGCTTCACACTCAAATAATATGGATAACGGTTCAGTAAACAGCAGTATTAAAAACGGAATAGCTACGATTACTTTTGGGCATCCGCAAAGTAACTCCTTGCCGGGCGAAATACTTAGCGCATTAGCCAACGAAATTCGAAGTGTAGGCGCATCCCAAGAAGTACGGGTCATTGTCTTGAAATCCATTGGAGAAAAAGCCTTTTGCGCTGGAGCTAGTTTTGACGAATTAGTCGCCATAGAAACCTTGGAAACTGGCAAGGTATTCTTTTCAGGATTCGCTCAGGTCATTAATGCCTGTCGGAAAGTCGATCAATTAATCATTGGAAGGATACAAGGGAAAGCTGTTGGAGGTGGGGTTGGAATTGCTTCGGCAGTTGATTATTGTTTCGCAACACAACGAGCTGACGTTAAACTTTCAGAATTAGCTGTAGGAATCGGGCCATTTGTAGTAGGACCCGCTGTAGAGCGAAAAATCGGATTGTCTGCAATGAGTGAGTTAGCCATAAATGCCACCGAATGGCGCAGCGCAGAATGGGCAAAGATGAAGGGTCTGTATACCGAAGTTTTTGAAAGTATTGAGGCCATGGATGAAGCGATAGAATTGCTCGCGGTACGGCTTTCTAACTCAAACCCAGAGGCCATGAAAGCCCTAAAAAAAATATTTTGGCAAGGTACATCTCATTGGGATGAGTTGTTAGAAGAACGTGCAGGAATTAGTGGTAGATTGGTACTAAGTGCATTCACCAGAAATGCCATTCGTGCGTTTAAATCAAAATAATTACACTTTTTTTACAGCACGGGTTGGATTATTAAAACATTCCTTCTATCTTTGCACCCCCTTAAAATAGGGTTTTACAATTAAATAATTAAGATTGTGGATACGTTAAGTTATAGAACAATTTCAGGAAACACTGCAACCGCAGCGAAAAAATGGTTTATTGTAGATGCATCAGGACAACATGTTGGTCGTTTAGCCAGTGTAGTTGCCAAAGTGCTTCGCGGTAAATACAAAACTTGTTACACGCCTCATGCGGATTGTGGTGATAATGTTATCATTATTAACGCAGAAAAGGTAGCTTTTTCAGGTACCAAGTTAGAAGATAAAGAATACGTAAGATTCTCTGGATATCCCGGAGGACAGCGCTTTACCTCAGCAGAAGTAATGTTAAAAAAGCACCCTGAGCGTTTAATTGAAAAAGCAATTAAAGGGATGTTGCCCAAAAATACCTTGGGACGTCAGATTTATACCAACTTAAAAGTATACAAGGGGTCAGCGCACAAACATGATGCGCAACAACCTGAAGTGTTGAACTTAGACAATTTATTATAACCCATGGATATTACAAATGCTTTAGGGAGAAGAAAAACAGCCGTAGCGCGTGTTTATCTTTCAAAAGGTAAAGGAGAAGTTACCATTAACAATCGCCCTGTTGCTGAATTTTTCCCGACAAACTTATTGTTAACCAAAATCAACCAACCGTTTGAATTAACGGATACTGTTGGTCAATACAACGTTAAAGTAACCGTAAATGGTGGTGGAATCAACGGACAAGCTGAAGCGGTTCGTTTAGGGATTTCAAGAGCATTGGTTGAGATATCTGAAGACTTTAAACCGGCATTACGCGCTGAAGGATTAATGACGCGTGATCCAAGAATGGTTGAACGTAAGAAACCAGGACAACCAAAAGCAAGAAAGAAATTCCAGTTCTCGAAACGTTAATCGAAGAATAGGAGGTTTAGTATCCAAATTGTTGAGCACCTTTTTAACCCTCAACAATTGCTTTAAATTAGGAACGTAAACAATTATATATGTCAAAATTAACATTTGAAAGACTGCTCGAGGCAGGAGTACACTTTGGTCACCTTAAAAGAAAATGGAATCCAGCAATGGCTCCATATATTTTCGAAGAAAAGAAGGGAATTCACATTATTGATTTAAATAAAACGATTGTTCACTTAGAACAAGCGTCTGCCGCGATGAAACAAATCGCTAAATCAGGTAAAAAAGTGTTATTCGTAGCAACCAAGAAACAAGCAAAAGAAATTGTTGCTCAGCGTATTGCGAAGGTAAACATGCCATTTGTAACCGAGCGTTGGTCTGGTGGAATGCTTACTAACTTTCAAACCACAAGAAAATCGATTCGCAAGATGTCATTAATTGACAAAATGAAATCAGATGGTACGTGGGATACCTTGAACAAGCGTGAAAAACTTTTCAAATCACGTCAACGTGAGAAACTAGAGAAGACGTTCGGTTCTATAGCGGACATGACTCGTCAACCTGCTGCAATTTTCATCGTTGATATTTCAAAAGAGCATATTGCATTAGCAGAAGCAAAGCGTTTAAATATCCCAACATTTGCAATTGTTGATACCAACTCAAACCCGAAATTGGTTGACTTCCCAATTCCTGCAAACGACGATGCAACCAAATCAATCGCGTTGATTTTGGATGAGATCTGCAATGCTATTCAACATGGACTTGAAGACCGCAAGAATCTTAAAGGTGATTCTAATGACGAATCAGAGGAAACGGTAATCGAAACTCCCGTAGCAGAAAAGAAAGCAGCAGTTGAAACTCCAGTTGCTGAAGCAGTTGAAGAAGCTCCAGTAGCAGAAGAAACTCCAGCTGTTGAAGAAACTCCAGCTGTTGAAAAAGCTCCAGCTGTTGAAGAAACCCCAGCTCGAAAAGCTCCAGCCAGCGCCAAGTGCTGAGGGCATTGACCTCCAGCGCCTCGCCGGTTGCGGCGGCACTGCAGTCGCCAAGCCGGTTGATGCCGTGGTTGAGGATCAGCA
>JBJTWL010000181.1:0-9258 GCA_046081745.1 Flavobacteriales bacterium
CTAGGAAAGGAAACCGTTCAAAATCTAATGGTCTTGCGGTTTGCAAATAACCTCTTCCAACGAACATGGGATTCCATCAGTATTGAGAACATACAAATTACCGTTTCTGAAAGTTTAGGAGTAGAGCAACGCGCTGACTACTATGACAAGAGCGGAGCATTGCTAGATATGGTTCAAAACCACCTGTTGCAGTTACTTTGTCTAGTTGCAATGGAGCCACCTCATATTATTGAAGCAGATGAAGTTCGAAATGAAAAACTTAAAGTACTGAAAGCGTTGCGTCCGATGACCAAACAAGCGGCAATCACAGACACTGTAAAAGGTCAGTATACGCGCGGTAATGTACAAGGCAACGAGGTAAGTTCGTACTTGGAAGACATCGGAAAATACAACTCAAAAACCGAAACCTTTGTCGCTATTAAAACCTACATTGATAACTTCCGATGGAAAAATGTACCGTTCTATTTACGCACCGGTAAACGAATGAAAAAGCGATACTCCGAGATCGTAATTAATTTCAAAGAAATTGCGCACAATATTTTTCCGTCCAAGGAAAAATTGAACAATAACAAATTAATCATTCGACTTCAACCTGAAGAGCGAATCGAACTTGTACAAATGACCAAAGTTCCTGGTCCTGGTGGGTACCGTTATAAACCAATTGCCCTGAAACTAGACTACATGGATTCGTTCAAAGAACGATTACCAGAGGCCTATGAACGTTTACTCATGGACGTTATCCGTGGAAATCAAACCTTATTCATGCGTCAGGATGAATTACAAGCGGCATGGCAATGGATAGAAACCGTAACAGACAGTTGGAAACAAAGCAATCAGCCCAATGTACTTTATGAAGCAGGAACATGGGGTCCGGGTGATTTAATTCTTGAAAAAGGTGCAACATGGATTACAAAATCATGGAAAGACTAATCGAATGTGCTTCGAAAGAGGAAGCATTTCTCCGACTTACTCATCGAATTATCGAATTAATCGAAAAAGCCCAAAAGACCAAAGGAAAAGCATGTGTTTTATTATCAGGTGGAGGTACTCCGATGCCGGTTTATGAAAAGCTATCCGCTTCAGCATTAGATTTTTCAAAGATAGAATTTGGCTTGGTTGACGACCGATTTGTCCCGGTTCAAGATCCAGCATCCAATGAGGGTGTAATTCGGGAGATTTTTGAAAATCAATCAAAATTCAACCTTGAACCCATGGTGGAAAACCCACAAGATTACGCAGAAAGCATTGCGCGATGTAGTCAGTCTTATCTTAAATTTATCAACGGTGATGTCATTATTCTTGGTATGGGGGGCGACGGACATTTTGCCTCTTTGTTTCCGAATGATCCACCCTCAGAAATCGGATTACAAGATGCAACTTATAGATGTTTAGGAACTAATGCCCCCGTGCATCCAACGCAACGAATTTCTACTAATTTAGCGTTTATTAATTCCATTGAACATCGAATTTTATTGATTACTGGAAAAGAAAAACTGGATAAACTATTAACTTCGCCAGTCGAAAGAACGCCAATTTCGCATATCCTCGACACGCTAACTGAGATATATTACGCGCCATGAAAATGAACAAAACGATTGAATCAATTACCGAACGTATTATAGCTCGAAGCGCTGAAACTCGAAGTGCTTACCTCAAGCAAATGCAACAAGCTCGTATAAATGGTGTTGCTCGGTCAGCAATGAGTTGCGGTAATTTGGCACACGCTTATGCGGGTTGCAGTGCGCACGAAAAGGATGTCCTTGCCGAAAATGAACTGAAAAATATTGGGATAATTACTTCATACAACGATATGCTTTCGGCTCATAAAGTGTATGAAGATTATCCAAAACAACTTCGTGCGTATGCAACGAAGCATCTTGCGGTGGCTCAAGTCGCTGGAGCTGTTCCAGCGATGTGCGACGGAGTTACTCAAGGTCAAGACGGAATGGACCTATCCTTATTTTCCCGAGATGTTGTCGCCATGTCTACCATCGTAGGTTTATCGCATAATGTTTTTGATGCGGTACTTTGTCTTGGAATCTGCGACAAAATAGTCCCAGGCTTACTTATGGGAAGCCTTCGATTTGGTCATTTACCGGTAGTATTTGTACCGGGCGGACCCATGCCAAGTGGCATTTCAAATGAAGAAAAATCAAACATCCGTCAGTTATTTGCCGAAGGTAAAATTGGTCGCGCTGAACTTCTGAAAGGAGAATCTGATTCTTATCACTCCCCGGGAACGTGCACTTTTTACGGCACAGCAAATAGCAATCAAATGCTCATGGAGATCATGGGCCTTCAATTACCCGGTTCCAGTTTTGTAAATCCAGGGACCGCCTTACGTGATCTCCTAAACGAAGAAGCGGTAAGAATTGCAGCTGAAAATGCACGTAAGGGTTCCAATTTGTTAATGGATATCGTTTCAGAAAAAACGATCGTGAATGGCATTATTGGACTACTGGCTACAGGAGGTTCAACCAATCACACCATTCATTTGATTGCCATGGCAAGAGCTGCTGGTATTATAATTAACTGGGAAGACATGTCGGATCTTTCCGCTGTAATTCCCTTAATTACACGGATGTATCCGAACGGCGCAGCCGATGTGAATCATTTCCACGCCGCTGGAGGCATGGGCTTTGTAATGCACACCTTACTTGAACACGGATTGCTGCACGACGATGTAACTACCATTTTAGGAAAAGGACTATCAAAATACACACAAGAGCCCTATATTGTAAGCAACGGGTTAGCGTGGAGAGAAGGCGCCAAGGAATCGCTTAATGATACCATCATACGAGGTGCAAGTAATCCCTTTTCTGTGGATGGTGGAATAAAAATCATTAAAGGAAATATCGGTCGAAGTGTAGTTAAAACTGCAGCTGTTTCTAATGAGCACCTGATTATTGAAGCACCTGCCATTGTATTCATTGAACAACATGAGTTGATTGCAGCATTTAAAAACAATGAATTAAACAGAGATTTCATTGCTGTACTTCCATTTCAAGGCCCCGCATACAAAGGAATGCCTGAGCTACATCAATTAACCCCTACCCTTACGATTTTACAAAAAAAGGGATATCGAGTAGCGTTAGTGACCGATGGCCGAATGAGCGGAGCATCCGGTAAAGTTCCCGCAGCAATTCATATGAGTCCTGAAGCAAGCAAAGGCGGTAACATTGGGAAAATTAAAACGGGTGATTTACTCACCTTGAACTGTGTTGATGGGACGCTAACGTGCCAAGAATCTGATTTTGAACAACGCAACCCTTTAACTAAAGAACCTACGGATCAAGTAGGTTTAGGCCGCGAATTATTTGGTGTCTTTAGACGTGAAGTTACAGATTCTGAAGAAGGAGCCTGTACTTTGTTCTAATCCGTTGTACGTACGGAAATAATTACTGACATAAGCAAGGTTCCGAGAATGACTCCCAAAGAAACAATGGTTTCAATGTGATATATCGGAGCAATCAGCATTTTAAATCCAATAAAAGCAAGAATTACAGAAATACCATATTTTAGCTTCTCGAATTTATCCATGGAATTTGCTATTAAGAAATACATGGATCGCAAACCAAAAATGGCAAAGATATTCGAAGTATAAAGGATCATTGGGTCATTTGGGGCAATGGAAAAAATTGCAGGTATGGAGTCAATTGCGAAAACCAAGTCAGTAGTTTCTACAATAAAAAGAACCATAAACAACCGCGTAAAAAAGACACTTCCGTTTCGTTTAATCCAAAATGAATCTGACGTATCATTCGTTAATACCCTGAAATTTTTTCGGACAAATCGAGCACCGAATGAATTACTAAAATCCTGCTCATCTTCTTCTTCCTTTGAGAAAAAAGATTTTATTCCACCGTACAAAAGCATAATCCCAAAAACAGTAATCACCAGATTTATTCGTTGAAAACCATTTCCATCAAGTTGCTCTGGATCCAAGGTGAATTTCCAAAAAGATGGAAGATATGTCATTTTAATCAACCAAGTTCCTGCGAAAATGAAAATAGCACGAAGCGCCATGGCACCTAAAATCCCCCAGAGTAAAATTTTATGCTGAGCCTTTCCATTGAGTTTAAAATACTTGAACACCATTAAGAAAACAAAAAGATTATCAACGGACAAGGATTGCTCAATCCAATACGCAGACTGAAATTGAGAGAATTTTTCAAATCCTTCTTCATAATAAACAAAGCCACTAAACGCCATGGCCGTTAATACCCAAATTGCGGTCCATCGGATTGAATTCTTAACAGAAACTTCTTGACCTTTAATTCGAAACAGTGAGCGAATATCAAACGCCAATAAAAGCGTGACAACCCCAGAAAAGGCAACAAGAATAATTTGATTTTGATTCATCTTCCGCAAAAGTAATAGGAAAAGTCCTGCCCAAGTTAAAATCTCACTAAATTTGACCATGATTCAACGATTAATTCATCGGTTTAGTGAATTATCACCCGCACGCTTATACCAAATCCTAGCATTACGAAGCGAGGTGTTTGTGGTGGAACAAACGTGTTTATACCAAGACCTGGATTTTAAAGACCAGGATGCCTTGCATGTAATTGGACTTGATGAAGACACCCTTGTTTCATATGCCCGAATTTTACCGCCCGGGACGATTTATCCTGAATTTGCCATTGGACGAGTGATTGTAGCGAAATCGCACCGAGGTACAGGAGAAGGACACCATCTAATGAATTTCTGCATGGAGTCCATTGAAACCATTTCCGGAAAATCAGCAATTCGAATTTCTGCACAAGCACACTTAGAACATTTTTATCAAACCCATGCCTTTCTATCGACGGGAAAATCTTACTTAGAAGATGGTATCCCTCACCTAGAAATGATTTACAATCCTAAATTAGCACTATGAAAAAAAGTATAATTTATATTTCGTCTTTGTTTTTAATTGCAAGTTGCGCAAGCTCCAAATCAGCCAATAATTCACAAGATAACACATACAATACGGTGTCCATTGAATTGATGGACAAGGACATAAACCCTGGAGAAGATTTTTTTATGTTTTGTAATGGGAATTGGGTAAAAAATACCGTGATCCCAGCCACCGAATCCCGTTGGGGAAGCTTTAACGAATTAGAGAAATCCAACAATGAAAAGCTAACCAAAATCCTTGAAGAATGTGCAGCAACACCTGGTAACGTAGGTTCCCAATCACAAATCTTGGGCGCATACTATGCAAGTTTAGTTAACATGAAACAGCGAAACTCATTAGGAATAACCCCAATTCAAACAGAATTGAAGCAAATCGAATCGTTAACAAGAAAGGATTTAATTGTTGAAATTATTGCTACTCACCATGCAGATGGAATAGGCAGCGCTTTTAGTTTTGGGATCGGACAAGACTTAAAACAAGTGGACAAAAACATTAGTTATTTGGGACAAGGTGGAATTGGTTTACCCAACCGGGATTATTATACAGAACCCAATAAAAAAGAAATTCTGAATGCCTACAAGGCGCATGTTGCAAAGATGTTCATCTTGACGGGAAGCACAGAAGAAACTGCATTGGCAGCATCCACAAGTATTTTAAAATTCGAAACGAAATTAGCGGAATCCATGATGACTCCTGCAAAAATGCGTATCCCAGAATTAACCTATAACAAAATGGCATTCAGGGATGTAATTAAGTATTTTGGAACCTTTGATTTCCGGTATTACCTGAGTAAAATCGGGGCTCAAACACCGGACAGTATTATCGTTTCTAATCCCGATTTTATACAAACTGTCGCTGATGCCGTGGAAAATGAATCCTTGACCACTTGGAAATATTATTTGCAATGGAATGTAATAAACCATTATGCAGGTCACTTAGATCAAACCTTTGTTGATGCAAACTTCAGTTTTTATGGCGGAGTATTAAAGGGTAAAAAGGAACAAAAACCTTTGAATGAAAAAGCAATCGATGAAATCACCAATTTAGAAATTGGAGAATTGCTTGGCAAGGCGTTCGTAGAGCGACATTTTTCTGAAGCCGCTCAAAAACGGGTAAACGAAATGGTAGACAATTTACTCATCGTCTTCCGGGAACGGATTGAAAAGTTAGATTGGATGTCACCAGCGACAAAAAAGCAAGCGCGCGGAAAACTTGATGCTATTGGACGGAAACTTGGTTTTCCGACTCAATGGGAGGATTATTCAAGTTTACAGTTCAATCCCTCGGATTATATCGGCAACATCAAGTTAATGGCACGTTACAGCAATCTAAAGAACCTAAATGAACTCAGTAAACCGGTTGACAAAAATAAATGGGGTATGCCTGCCCACATGGTGAATGCGTATTACCACCCCCTACTCAATGAAATTGCCTTTCCTGCAGGAATCATGCAACCGCCATTTTTTGATGTATCCGCAGAGGATGCTGTAAATTATGGCCGAATCGGAATGGTGATTGGTCATGAATTTACACACGGATTTGACGACATGGGATCTAAATTCGCTGCAGATGGTAGTTTTACAAACTGGTGGACAGAAGAAGACCGTAAAGCATTTGAGCAACGAACAGCATTGTTAGGAGAAACATTTTCTGGGTTTTGTCCAATGGAAGACAACTGTGTGAATGCTGAACTCACAATGGGAGAAAATATCGCAGATTTAGGTGGATTAACCATGGCCTATTATGCCTACAAGCGCACCAATGAATTTAAACAAAACGAAATCCGTGAAGGCTTTAATCCGTCTCAACGTTTCTTTATTGCGTACGGTCAATTATGGAAAATAAAGTATACGGATGCCGAAATGAAAAACCGATTAGCCACTGACTCACATTCTCCAGGCATGTATCGTGTAAATGGTCCCCTGAAAAACTGTCCAGAATTTTTTGAATCCTTCCAAATCGCCGAAGGAAAGAAGATGAGAAATTCCAAAGATAAAGTATCTAAGATTTGGTAAGATTAATTCCCAACAAAAAAGGCCGCTCATAAGCGGCCTTTTTTAATAAAATTAAAGGTTGTCTTTAATCCGCTAAATCATAAGATTGATACGTTTTCTCCTTGTAAAGCATGGCCGCTTTTTGTACCACTTCATTCAATTCATTAAAGATTTGGTATGATTCGCTATACCCGAAAAGGTCTTGTGCTATATTTGATTTAATGCGAATGCGAATTGATTTTCCGCTGATGTCATAAGCACTTTGATCAAAGGTTAATTTGGGATCTTCCTTTGATACATAGGCAAAAAATCCTTCCATAAATGCAACATCGGTGTTAAAGTTTGTGATAAACGAGTTAACATCCGGATACTTTTTCTTAAGCTGCTCTCTGTTGGTATTTACAAAATCCAAACTAAATGAATTTACATGTCCACCGCGAATTAAACTGCTGTAGTATGGGGTAATATCAGCAGTATCCAACGCGACAAAAACATCGGGCATAATTCCACCTCCACCATACACCAATCGATTTTTAGTCATCGTATAGAATTTCAACGAATCAGGCAACTTGATGGAATCTGCATGTTGAAATTCACCATTTAAGTAGCGCTGGGTCAAATCCTTGCGATAGGTTTCAACATCTTGATATGGTTTTTGAATAAATCGTCCTGTGGGCGTGTAATAGCGTGCTATGGTCAATCTTAATTCACTTCCATCCGCCAACGGAGTAGGACGTTGAACTAAGCCTTTCCCAAAGGTTCGTCGACCAACGACCAACCCACGGTCCCAATCTTGAATCGCACCAGAAACTATTTCACTGGCCGAGGCGGTGTATTCATCGGTTAACACAATCAATCCACCCTCTTCCCAGAGGCCTTTTTTACTTGCATTTAAGTTACTTCTCGGTTGTGCTCTACCAATTGAATATACCAAAAGTTTATTTCCCGAAATGAATTCATCGGCTACGCCTCGAGCAGCATCCAAAAGTCCACCTCCATTACCCTGTAAATCGAAAATTAGATTCTTCATTCCTTTCGATTTTAAATCTTTAAGTGCAGTCTGAATTTCTTCTACCGTTGTACGAGAAAAACTATTTAACTTAATATATCCTATTTCTTTATCGATCATATACGCCGCATCTACTGAAAAAATCGGAATTTTGTCACGGGTAATATTGAACGTCAATTCATCATGTTTTTTTCTCAAGACCTTTACCAGCACTTTCGAACCTAATTCTCCCATCAATTTTGAACGAACTTCGTTGTTCTTGAGCCCTATTCCTGCTACGGAATTTCCATCTACTGCAATAATTTGATCTCCTGCCAGCAATCCAAGTTTTTCACTGGGACCACCAGGAATAGTAGCTACCACCATCAACGTATCTTTCACGATTTGAAATCGAATTCCGATACCCACAAAACTTCCATTAATTTGAGATTGCGCCTCTTGCGCTTCCTCTGCGGGAATGTACGTGGAGTGTGGGTCAAGCTCCTCCAGCATTGCGACGATTGCGGTCTCTGTTAATTTTTTTGAATTCACCGGGTCTACATAATTTCGTTCGATTTGTTGAATAATTTCTTGAAATTTATAACTCGTCGAAATACTCTGTGGGTCAACTTGAGCATGATAGATAAAGGAAAGAGAAATGACAGAGGATATAAAAATATAGCGCATGGTTCAATTTTATGGTGAAACGGTGGGTTCAAAAATAGTAACAGTTTGAAATTATTCCCCTCTTTTTATTCAGACTACTCAAATTTTAGGTTTTATTGGCGATTGTTTTAGCGGAATAGAACTATTCGCACATCCATCGTATCACAAAAAATTCTTGTTTTTTTTAAACCCCATGCAATTTTACATTAAATTCGTGCGTCAATAGACCGCTAAACCCTTTAAAAAGCACCTATGAATTCGTTCAAATCACTTTTAAGCGCCGTCCTAATTAGTTTTTCTTTTATCACTTTTGCTCAACCAGCTGCCTGTTTTAATGCGGATTTCGAGGACAACTCGTTCACAAATTGGACAGGATTTTATGGTACATGTTGCGGTATAAATACGCCAAACCAAGGATTTACAAACCAACACCAAATTATGGTGGGCCCAGGAACGGACCCGATGGTGGCAGCCTGTAGCAATTTGTCTATCGTTCCTCCCGGGGGAAACTATTCAGCTATGGTTGGGGATTTTACAGGAACGCAGGCTCAAGCCTCTCGGCTTCAATACAACTTCAGTATTACACCGCAGTCAAACATGATTATCGTCAGCTATGCCGTTGTATTACAAGACCCAGGACACTCTGTTACACAACAACCGCGCTTTGAAGCTCAACTTTACGATGGAGCTGGAAACCCATTACCTTGTAC
>JBJTWL010000182.1:0-2631 GCA_046081745.1 Flavobacteriales bacterium
GGAACAGATTCCATTCGTCTGGATCAATTTAAATTTTATGTGGGTAATCAACACGGCGATTATCAGTTAGTCGATGCATCAGATACCAATACCTTAACCTTGTTTTTTAAGGATACCTTGCTATATATTGGAATGGATAGTTTATCAAATACTTTAGGTAAGCTAGAAGGACCTTTTGATCCACTTTTGGGCATGTATTGGGCATGGAACACGGGATATATTCAACTTAAAGTGGTGGGAAATTATGTAACTGCTCAAACTAGCATTCCATATTGAATACCACATCGGAGGATATAGGTCTCCTTTTGCAACTTCATTCCCACTTCATTTACCTCATGAACATGCTGAAATTAAGATACAGCTAACCCAATTTTTTCTAAACCTCCCTATGCTCACGACTCCAAAAATTATGTTACCAGGTTCAGCCGCCGATGCGTATTTGTTTAGAGTTCCCACGCTCCGAAACATTGAATACAGTTTCCCCTACATGCACGACGGTCGAATGACCAAATTAAAGGAAGTAATTCATCATTACGCGAATTCAAGTAATTGGGTCCATCCAATAAGTAACGCGTTAAAATTGAAAAATAATTCATTGTCCCCTGAGGCTGAAAAAGAGCTGTTAAAATTCTTGAAAACCTTAACAGATAAAGAGTTTTTATTTAATCCATCGTTCCGTTATAAGCCAAAATAAAAAAAATGTTCAATTTTTTATCGCTATGTTTAAACAAAAATCAGTGATACTTGTTAGACTAACGGAGTATCCCGAAAATCCACGATAAAGAGTAGGGGAAATTAAACTTTTTTATATGTTTTTATCTATTACTACTGCATCAAAACTATTTGATGCCAGCCAAGGCTTAGGAATCAACCAAGCTACGGCCTTCACTTTTTTTGTGGGTACCATGGCCATGATGGCCGCATCCGCATTTTTCTTTTTTGAAATCAGAAACGTAGGCGAGAAATGGCGCACGTCCGTTCTAGTTTCTGGATTAATCACGTTTATTGCCGCAGTGCATTATTACTACATGCGTGATTTCTTCATTTCTCACTACAACCCTGAAACGGGAACATCGTTATCCCCAACCTTCTTCCGCTATGTGGATTGGTTATTAACCGTTCCGTTAATGTGTGTTGAATTCTATTTGATTACGAAAAAAGCAGGCGCTAAGCAATCCTTGTTGTGGAAGTTGATTTTGGCGTCAGTAGTGATGTTGGTTACCGGATTTTTCGGAGAAGCAACAGATCGAAGTCATTCTGTATTATGGGGTGTCATCTCCGGTGCAGCATACTTCTATATTGCCTATTTAGTTTGGTTTGGAGAAGTGGCTAGTTTGGCACAAACTGCCGGTCCTTCGGTTGCCAAAGCTACTCGTATCCTAGCATGGTTTGTTTTAGTTGGATGGGCGATCTATCCATTAGGATACATCATCGGTACTCCAGGCGGTTTGTTTGGAATGTTTGGAAGCGAATTGAATAACCCATGGATGGATGTTGTGTACAACATCGGTGATGCGGTTAACAAAATTGGTTTTGGATTGGTCATTTACACATTGGCAAAGTCTGATTCAAATCAATAATTTCATAATAGTTAGGTTTAGTCAAGGGGGAGCAATCCCCCTTTTCTGTTTAAAGAAAACAAGGCTATTTTCGCGAAGATTAAAAGTTCCTTGCTCATGCGGGACAAGCGGATTATTTGGACGATCATAACGGACGTTTTTGCGTTACTCCAGAATACCCGAACGGAATGTATTGTTATTTTGAAACGGTCGATGCAAATTGGAACTCAGCGTATCCATATTTAATCGGCCCAATCTATTACGGTGTGGTTACCGGAGCTAAGGTGAATTCAGTATCAGAAGCTACCACGATCTACAATCCTGTGAACGCGCTAACCGAGCAATCTATAACTGAAGTACGTGTTTTCCCGAATCCAACCAATGATCTATTCATCGTGCAAGCGATTGGTTTGGTAGAGAAGAATATGGAATTAACCCTTATCGATATTCAAGGTAAAGTGATTGATAAGCAGGTGATTTTACCCGGTTCTACCTTGGCCTTTTTCGATGTGAGTACCTTGTATGCAGGGACCTATGTGATTTCTTATGCCGATGCGAAAGGAATTCAACGTAAAAAGATTATCGTTCATTAATTAGTTCCGTTAACGCCTTGCTTTTCGTAATTTTACGGCATGCAAGAACGTCCCCTTTCCGATTGGTTGCCCTTATCACTCAAAGAAGCAGAGAAGCGTGGGTGGGATGCCTTTGATGTAATTCTAGTTTCAGGTGATGCCTATGTGGATCATCCGTCATTTGGGACCGCGGTGATTGGCCGCATCATCGAAGATGAGGGTTTTCGTATTGGGATCATTGCCCAACCCAATTGGAGAGACGACCTAAGAGATTTCAAAAAACTGGGTACGCCAAAATACTTTTTTGGCGTGACGGCCGGATGCATGGACTCAATGGTAAATCATTATACAGCAGGAAAACGTTTACGCTCGACCGATGCCTATACACCCGGTGGTGTTGCCGGATTTCGCCCCGATTATGCCAGTACCGTATATTCTAATATCTTAAAAGAACTTTTTCCAGATGTTCCGGTGTTATTGGGCGGTATTGAAGCGTCTTT
>JBJTWL010000183.1:0-21623 GCA_046081745.1 Flavobacteriales bacterium
GAAAAGGATTTATTGAGATTCCAAGCCAATCTATAATCACTTAATCCAGAGCAAATACCAATGATTTCAAACGATTCTTGATCGTCATCCAAGAGTATCATTTTGGTTCCTTTCTTCACAGTACAAAGGTATTGAATTTGCCTAAAGGCAATGTAACTATTTACGAATTCAATGTTTCTATTGAGTTAATTAACAATTTATTGAACATAAAATAGGTTCAAGTCAAAAACACGATTGCTTATTGTTCTTAATTTTACGATGTAATTACTTAACAAACATCTGATGAAGGTCTTTTTAACATTCGTATTATTCATTCCCCTTTTTATCTTTTCGCAAGGCTACAAAACCTTTCAAAATGCTAATCCATACAAGATGATGTTTGGGTTGGGATGGAGTATTTGGGATGATGATGGAAACGCAGGAGATATATTAAGCGTGGAGTCCATGCAAGCGGAGGTATTTCCGAGCCGGTTGTTGTTTGATTATTATTTTTACAAAGGGTGGAGTGCTGAGGCCTCTGTAGCATTTACTCGTTTCAAAGGCAGTAAACTGGTAAATAATCAATCAGGCATCAAAGGATTTGGACTTTCAGCGGATGCAAACCTAAAATACTCTTTTTATTCCCTTCTCGGCAAAGGGATGATAGACCCATATCTTTTAATGGGTGTAGGGGCAACGGTTCATCCTTCCACTGATACACTGTCTCAATCGTTTTATCCTACCTTAAATGTTGGCGGGGGCATTAATTTTTGGTTCAATAATGCCATTGGAATTCAAGTACAGTCTGTTGGTAAAATTGGAGTCACTTCTGATTTTTTCGGAAAATCAGATTACATGCAGCATAGCATTGGATTAGTAGTCCGCTTAGAGTCCGTTGGAGGAGGCTCAGAAGAGGAGTTTAAGAAAGAAAAACTTCACCTTGATACCAAAAAACGAAAAATAAAAACACCAAGAAAAGGAAGAAAAGATAAAAAGCAAGGAGATGCTTAATTTTGAATCTCAATGCGTTTACTAATTTCTTGATTTTCGGTTTTGAGCACATAAAGGTATGCACCGTTGGGTATGCTGGTGCTATCGAATCGGTAGATATGTCCTCCTTCGTCCACCTCTTGGTGAATTACATCAAATGTTTGTCCGACAGAATTCGTTAAAAATAAATGCACCTCTCGGTGAATTGAAGTCGTAAAATAGAACGAAACTTCACCGGATGCGGTAGCGAATTCAACATCATATAACTCACAATAATCTTGAGGTTTTATAACCTTTCGACTTAGAAACCTAATTAAAACTTGGTATAAAATAACAAGCATTAAAATCCCTAAGGTGATTCCTAGAAAATCTATGAGTAAATCTTGATTTAATATTTTGTTCATCGTTACAAGGAGATTACACCGGGAATTTGGGCAGCACGTTCGTACAATGCTATTATTGAATCAACATCCATCATAACCATTTTTGCACTTACGCTGGTATATTTTCCAGTTTTTGATGGATGAAAAGTTAGTTCAGCTGTCGTATCAAAAAAACCGGTAATTAGCGCTAGTTTCTCTGAATCATTCGGCACTATAAACTTAAAAAAATACACATTAGGCCACTCTTGAAGCAACAGTTGATCTTTAAGTTTGTCGAATATTTCCACCGTACAAAAGTACGCCCTTTTCGTTAAAAAAAGGTGCAGATGCATTTTACTTTTTACCTTTGCCCCAACATGAAAGCACTCATACTCTCCGTTTTCTTATTGCCCTTTTGTTTTTGGACGCAAATGCAACTTTCTGCGTTGAGAATTGGCAGTAAAATCAACGTAGATGCAAAAATGATCGAAGAAGCATGGAGCGGGGCTGATTCTACACAAAATGAATTTACCACCATCCGTCCAATACCGGCACTTGAAAGCCAGCATAAAACCACGGTTCGCTTGGTTTATGATGATTTTGCTATTTATTTTTTCGTCACGTGCTATGATGTTAAAGATTCCATTTCTAATGTGTTTTCTGTGCGTGATGATTACAATGCGAACGCGGATATATTTTCCATTTTTTTAGACACCTATAATGATCATCAAAATGGGTTTTATTTTGGTATTACCAGTACAGGCGTTCAGTTGGATGGTAAAATTTTATCTGGGGATGTGAACGATCAATTGAATTTGGTTTGGGAAAGTAAAGTTCGGCTTACGGAGAATGCCTGGCTAGCAGAATTGAAAATTCCATACTCAGCACTTCGTTTTTCTAAACAAGAAATACAATCTTGGAATATAAATTTTGGTCGACAAATCGCACGAACACGTGAGGAATCTTCTTGGGTACCTGTAAATCCTGATTTTGAGAATTTCCTGGTGAATAGTGCGCCGTTAAAAGGAATATCCAACATTAATCCCCCGTTGAGGTTGAGTTTGATTCCCTATTTATCTGGATATGTGAATCAAGAAGAAAATGGGTATGGTCGTTCGTTTTTCGGAGGAATGGATGTGAAGTATGGAATCAATGAAGCCTTTACATTGGATGTCACCTTAGTGCCGGATTTTGGACAAGTGATTTTTGACAATCAGGTTTTAAATACCTCTCCATTTGAAATCCAATTCAATGAAAACCGACAGTTTTTTACGGAGGGCATGGAGTTATTCAATAAAGCAGGAATTTTTTATTCTCGACGAATTGGTGTACAAGCTCCGTGGGAAGTGTTGACTACGAATTTGTTAGAAAATGAAGTGATAGGGGGGATACAAGGCATGCCTCAACTTTATAACGCCAGTAAATTATCCGGCCGAACCAAAAAAGGCCTTGGAATTGGTGTTTTCAACGCACTTTCGGCACCAACCGTTGGAACAGCATTTAATACCATCACGAATCAATACCGCGAGTTTTTGGCTGCTCCATTAACGAATTACAGTACGGTGGTCTTTGATCAAAATTTAAAAAATAACAGTTCTGTGACCTTTACCAATACCAATGTAATGCGCGAAGGAAATTTTTATGATGCCAATGTAACCGCATTCAATTCAAACATCAATTCAAAAAACAACACCTTTTTTGTAAATGGCAAAACAACAGTATCTCAAAAATTTGAATCTCTGGGTAATGAGTTCGGGTATAACTTGGGACTTAGTGCTGGAAAACAACGAGGTAATTTAATTTATTCCTTGAATTATTTTGAGGAAGATGATAAATATAACCCGAATGATTTGGGGTTCAACCCCGTGAACAACCGTCGCTTTGGAAGTGCTTTTATTGGATATCGATATTTTAAACCTTGGTGGAAATTTGTTCGAATGACTACGAATTTATCAGTAAGTTATAACCGGTTATATCGTCCGAATGTCTATACGGAATCGAATCTAGATTGGTCTGCTTTTGCTATGACTAAGCATTTTGATGCCTATGGTGTAAGCGCGTATACCTCATTTACAGAGAAGTTTGATTATTTCGAGCCGCGGGTTTGGGGAAGTTATTTCGTCGCTCCTAGATGGTATGGGGCAGGGGGATGGATTTCCACCAATTACCAAAAACCATTGGCGTTCGATGTCAATTTTTATTACGTGGGGTTTGCTGAATACCCAACTTGGAAGTATTTAAGCTATCAGTTTTCACCACGCATTCGAGCTTCCAATAAAATATTAATAACCTTGAATTGGTCGCTAGAAGATCAGCGCAATGATAGGGGATATGCTATTCAATTCGGTACGCCAGTAGACACGATTTCTGGGATTTTATTCGGTGAACGTAATCGTATGAATTTGACCCAGTACCTTGAGTTCAATTATACCTTAACGAATCGGATGAATATTGCGTTGCGTACTAGACATTATTGGTCCGTGTTAACCTACAAACAGTTCTTCACCTTAAATCAAGACGGTTCTTTAAGCCCTAATTCTACGCTAGGGCTAGCTGCCGATGGAACTTCTGCGTATGATTTGAATTATAATGCCTTTACTGTGGACTGCGCGTACCGATGGGTATTCAAACAAGGAAGTGAATTGAGTTTTGTTTGGAAGAGTTCGATTTTTACTTCCGTCAAGAATATAAACCCGGGGTATTTTCAAAATATGAATGACCTATTCAATGCAGGCTTGAGTAGTAATAGTTTTTCCATTAAACTGCTGTATTGGTTGGATGTGGCAGAATTAAGAAAACTTAAAACGCGTCCAGATACGCCTTAATTCGTTCCTTGCAATTGATTTCGATGTCTTTCCAAAATAGGTTGACATCCCCAATATGTAAGTTTTTATATTTCTTGACCGCAAATTGAAAGGGAGAACGAAAATTCCGTACACAAATAGCACCGTCAATTAACTCGGTGTCAAACACGTGCTCATAGCATTTTTCATTGGAGTAATAGAATCCGTTATGCATGCTTCTTGTTGATGTTTTAGACAAATCCCATGTGACGGGATTTATACAAGCCTTTCCCTTATACCATAATGGGTAAAGGTCGTTGTCCGGTTGGTCGTTCATGGTGTTCCAAGTAACAAATCCCCCAACCTGATTGGGCGTTGTCATAAAGGGAATGGAGTGAAATTCATTGCGATCTAATCCGATACCCGGCATGTACGCTGCAATCAATTGTTTGGCCAAGGGTTTTTCATCAATAAATTCTTTGATTAATAAGGTAAGTTGTGTGCAGCCTTGGCTGTGGCCTGCAAGTATAAATGGACGCCCTTGGTTGTAATTTTCCAAATAAAATTGAAAGGAAGCGCGAATATCTTCATAGGCATAAAGAAGGGCGGTTCTGCCGCGTCCTTGTAGCGAATCATACGCTTTTAAATGCGCTTGCCGATAAAAAGGAGCAAACATCCTTCCGCATTCAAGCCAAGCACTTGCTTGGTAACGAATGGCAGTTTCAAGAGCCTCTTTTCTCCATGCAACATCCGACATCTCAGCATTCCAACGTGAATCAGAATAGTCAATAAGAATGGTTGGGAAAATATAAAAAACATCCACCGACGTTAACAATGTCGAATCTATCGATCGTTCCGTAAAAAACGTGGGTGACTTACCGGGTAGAACTAACCAATTTTCAGAGTTACTAAAGTCTAAGGGTTGACTAAATGCAGCCAGTACAGGCGTGAAAGTGAGGATAAAAAGTAAAAACCGCACGCTACTCTTGAACCTCTTTTGTAAATTGAAATAGCCAATTGTACAATTCATCCGTTCTAAACATTTTTTCTAAGTCACCGTGGTCTGCTCCTTTGAGTGCGGTGTATTTCAAATTTTCACCGCCATTACAATTTTTAATGGCTCGAACTATTTTTTCTGACTCAGAGATAGGAACAGCCTCATCTAACGTGCCGTGTTGAATCCATAGCGGAACAGTGGCTAAATTACAACCGTCTTTTACATTACCCCCTCCGCATAATGCCACCGCGGCAGCCACTTGATCAGGATATTTTCCAGCAAAGTTTAATGTGCCATAGCCCCCCATACTCATTCCAACGACATATACGCGGTTCGTGTCAACATCAAAATTCTTTTTCACAAAGGTTAATACACTCATTACTTTAACGGGGTCCCAGCCGTTACTCGTTTGAGGAGCAACTACCACTGCAGGGATTTTTCTACCCTTCTCTATTTCAGAAATTACCCCGTAGCGTTTTACGCGTGTAAGGTCTGTTCCAGAAAGACTTTTTCCGTGTAGGAAAATCAATACCGGTGGTTTTGATTTAAGAATGCTGTCTGCGGGTAAATGCAACCAGAATGCATAATCAGCTTGACTGTAGATCGGTTTTAATTGTGCCGTTGCCCTTGGAACGATCCCCAACAAACACAGCAAAAAAAGTACACTTATTTTTTTCATCCGAGCAAAAATAGGCCTTTAGGTTCTAACCTTCAAGGAATTTCAGGAGATTAACACTTTTTTAAGAAAACCATACATCGGTAATTACCAAGCTCCCGGCATAGCCATTCATGCGGTCGATAATGATTTGCTTTCCCTTGGCGAGCTCTTCACGAGCCACTGATGAATCAATCTGAACATGAAGCACACTTCCTTTTAAAAAGATGTTTTTTGTGCGATGAGCCACAGCGGGACCCATAAGATCAGGCCAGGCATTAATTAAATCCACTTCTTTTAACTTCGACTCCAAATTGTAGACTTTAAAGAGGCGATCCATTACCTCTTTTAAAGGTTGATTGTCAGAGGTGCGCTTAAATTCTTCAATCTTCGATTTCATGGGGTTTCCGTTCGGGGTAACTCAAATATACGAAAATCAGAAACACGATCCACTAAGAGCTCTTCGAGCCGGGTCTTTTCCGTATCCGTGATAATCACTTGGCCAAACACCTCATTACTCACCAAGTCAATGATTTTTTGAACCCGACTGTGGTCAAGTTTATCAAAAATATCATCAAGTAATAGTACTGGTTTTTTCCCTGAATGTAAATGTAAATAATGGTATTGCGCTAGACGCAGTGCAAGAATAAATGACTTTTGCTGCCCTTGTGACCCATATTTTTTTACCGGATTACCATTTAAATTAAACAGTAAATCATCCTTGTGTGATCCAACGGTTGTATACTGAAAGATAAGATCCCGTCGTTCGTTCTGTCCCAATAAGGTAATAAAATCACCTTTCTGAAAATCGGATTTATAGTGAATTTGAATTTCTTCGGTTTCCGTGCCAATTTCCTTATAGTTTCGCTCAAAAATGGGTGTAAATTCTTCAATAAATGTTTGCCTGCGCGCGTATATTCGCGTCCCGTATTGCGCAAGTGAATGATTCCAAACCTCCAGATTATCCGTGGTTCCGTTTCCTGATGAGAGTTGTTTAAGCAGGGCATTTCGCTGCTCCAATATCCGTTGATAGGCAATGAGATCTTCTAGGTACCCTTTATCGATTTGTGAAATAATTCCATCCATCCATTTTCGCCGCGTTTCACTTCCATCAGCAATTAAATCACCATCATATGGGGATATGAAAACCACCGGAAATAGCCCGATATGATCGGATAGTTTTTCATAGGTGACCTTGTTTTTTTTAACCACTTTTTTTGCACCTGCCTTAACGGCACAAACGACATTGCTCTCTTGTCCATCCAGCATCCATTGACCGTGGATACTAAAAAACGCCTGATCAAATTTGATGTTTTGACGGTCCATGCTGTTTAAATAGGATTTACACATACTCAAGTAGTATATGGCATCTAAAATATTGGTTTTACCCATGCCATTTTTTCCTACAATCGCATTTACATTACCGCTCAGCTCTAAATCCAAGGATTCGTGATTCTTGAAATTTAACAATTGAATTCGAGACAAGTAAAGCATGGTGCAAAGGTAGCTTTTATTTATTTCCAATGGGTTTCATATTAATTCTAACTTCAGGGATTTCTGTTACTTAACCCTTAGGTTTTTTGTTTTACCTTTGTTAAAAAATGAATCATGTCAAACGCTTTTTTTAATGTACCCAAGGCCGTAAATGAACCGGTAAAATCATATTCCAAAGGATCTCCTGAGCGTGTTTCGTTACTGAATGTATATGAACACATGTACCATCAGGACCTTATCGATGTTCCTATGTATATAGGGTCCAATGAAATTCGAACGAATGATAAAAAACGCATGGCACCACCTCATGAACATGCAAAAACCCTCGGACATTTTAATTATGGTGATGCTTCCCATGTACATGCTGCTATTGCTACGGCACTTGAAGCGCGTAAGGCATGGGCAAAATTGTCGTGGCAAGATCGAGCTGCTGTTTTCTTGAGAGCGGCAGACCTTTTGGCGGGCCCCTACAGAGATCGAATGAATGCATCAACCATGTTGGCGCAATCTAAAAATGTATTTCAAGCGGAAATTGACGCGGCTTGTGAGTTAATCGATTTCTTTAGATTCAATGTGCAATACATGACTCAAATATACAAGGACCAACCAGAGTCTTTGCCTGGCATGTGGAACCGTTTGGAATATCGTCCATTAGAAGGGTTCGTTTTTGCCGTTACACCATTCAACTTTACGTCCATCGCAGCCAATTTGTGTGCAGCTCCTGCCATGATGGGTAATGTTGTGGTTTGGAAACCGGCAGAAACCCAAGTTTATTCTGCGCAAGTGATTATGGAGTTGTTTAAGGAGGCAGGTTTACCCGACGGTGTAATTAATATGATAACGGTTGATGGACCAACAGCGGGTGATATTGTATTTAGCCACAGAGAATTTGCAGGGTTACATTTTACTGGGTCTACCGCTGTATTTCGATCTCTCTGGAAAACGATTGGATCTAACCTTGAAAAGTACAGAAGCTATCCTCGCATTGTTGGTGAAACAGGAGGTAAGGATTTTGTGGTTGCACATGGGTCGGCAAACCCACCAGAAGTAGCTACTGCTCTTGCACGTGGAGCTTTTGAATTTCAAGGACAAAAATGTTCCGCAGCATCTCGTGCCTATATTGCTGCATCAATCTGGCCTGCTGTAAAACAATCCTTGGTGGATCAAGTTAATTCGTTTAATATCGGAACTCCAGGTAACACCGCCAATTTTGTAAATGCGGTAATTGATGAACGTGCTTTTGATAAAATAGCGGGATATATTGATTATTGTAAGGGTCAATCTGATGCAGAAATCATTGCTGGAGGCACCTATGATAAAAGCATTGGATATTACATTCATCCAACAGTTGTGGTTACCACCAATCCTACGTTTAGGACCATGGTCGAGGAGATTTTTGGACCGGTATTAACCATTTTTGTTTTTGAGGATAGCCAATTTGAAGCAACATTAAACGTGGTTGATAGTACCTCAGAATATGCACTGACCGGATCAATCATGGCAAAAGATCGCTACGCAATCGACATTGCAACAAAAGCATTAGAAAATGCAGCAGGTAATTTTTATATCAACGATAAACCCACGGGTGCAGTAGTTGGACAGCAGCCTTTTGGTGGGGCTCGGGGATCCGGTACCAATGACAAAGCTGGGGCAGCTATGAATTTATTGCGTTGGGTTTCAGCACGAACAATAAAAGAAACGTTTATTACTCCAACCGATTACCGATATCCATTTTTAACACAATAATGTAACAATAATAACGATTCGAATTATTCTCCTATGTTTCGATTCATACTTCTTATTTCAATAACCCTTCTCACATGGTCCGTGCAATGGCAGACGCATGTTGGCGATGAAAGCTGGAAACATTTATTTGTTCGAATGCGCCCGGAATTTGTACCTGATGAGGTTAAAGAAGTAACCAATGATCCCTTGTTTTCCATTCCATTGGACTTACAAGAAAAAGTTCCTCAAGAAGGCACAGTCATTTTAGTTGATTTTCGTATACCGTCAGATCATAAACGATTATGGGTTGTTCGTAACCATAAAGTAATGATTCACTGCCGAGTGGCCCATGGGAAGAATTCAGGAGAACGCATTACCGAGGCCTTTAGCAACGAACCAGAAACCAATATGAGCTGCATGGGGGAGTTTAAAACAGGTAAAATCTACCAAGGTGAAAAAGGATTGGCTATGCGTCTGCATGGATTAACTCCGGGAGTAAATGATAATGCATACGATCGTGGAATTGTTTTTCATGGTGGTTCGTATGTTTCCTACTCCTTTTTAATGAAACATGGAAGAATCGGTCGAAGTCATGGATGTTTCGTTACGGAGCCAAGCGTTAATGCACGAATTATACGTCTTTGTCGCTATGGGGCAACCTTGTTTGTATCTGGGCATCAGCCAGTAAAATTTTAAGAATGCCAAACCGGTTTTTAGTACAAATTTTTATACTTTTAGGCAATGCGAACCAAACTTGCCGACGGAACCCTAATCCATTGTATTCGAAAGCCAGAAGCTAGAATGCTAGATCATCATGTGGAAGGTTACTTACAACATGGAATAACAATCAATCCAGGGGATGTTGTTTTTGACGTAGGCGCTAATGTTGGGGTTTTTGGTGTTAGAGTGCTTCAAAAAGCGCCTGATGTCAAGGTATTCTGTTTTGAACCAATTCCTGAAATTGCAGACGCACTAAGAGCAAATGCATCCCTCCATGGAAACGGAAGAATGGTAGTGATTCAAGAAGGAGTTTCTAACGCTCTTGGAGAAGCAACCTTTACCTATTTTCCAAATACTCCAGCGCTTTCAACTGCACACCCTGAGCAATGGGATGAAAATCCAAATGCGTTTAAAGACGCCGTTAAAAGCACGATGAAAAATCCACCGGAAAGCATGCGTTGGATGCGTTGGATTCCTACAGTTTTTTCGGGCTTAATTGCTAACTATTTGGTTAAGGGCAGACATACCGTTACCTGCAAATTAACCACCATTGCGGAAGTGATTAGAACGCACAAATTGGATCGAATTGATTTAATGAAAATAGATTGCGAAGGCGCTGAATGGGATGCTTTAATGGGAATCGGTGATGAGCATTGGGGAAAAATTAAATCCATGGTGATTGAAGTACATGACGAACATGGAAGACTTGATCAAGTTAAACAATTATTAACAGATTATGGATTCATGCATCAGGTGGTGGAACAAGAGGAAGGTCTTGAAAATTCAAAAATGTATAACTTGTTTGCCCTCCGATGAATGCCCTGACGTTTAGTTTGCTGATTTTGGGTTTGTTATTGATTAATAACCTATTTGGTTTAGGTTATTCATTGGTAATAATTTACACGAATTGGTTGAACAAGTATCGCATTCAAGATAAAAAGTACCAAAAAGGAATTTTCAAAAAACGGATGCCGCTTTATTTAATGAATTTCTCGATGTTGATGATTTTAGCGGGAGTAGGCTCCTATGTGATTTTTCCTTGGTTGGAAACAACGTGGTCAACCTGGTGGATATTAGCCCTTCAAGTATTCGGGATTTTCCTAGTTGAAGATGTGTTCTTTTATTTTTACCACCGCTTGTTGCATGTAAATAAATTCCTTTTGGGAAGAATTCATTCGATTCATCACCGTGCAAGCCCCCCATTTCCGCTCGAATATCTTTATAATCACCCCTTAGAATGGATGCTAGGATTTATTGGGCCAATACTTGGTTTTTTGGTGATCGGATTGATTTCACCCATCTCTATTTTTACGGTGTTTATCTTCGGCGCAATTCGCAATTTGCGTGAGATTCATTTACACTCCGATTTGAATCTTCCCCTTTTAAGTAAAATTCCATTGATCTCGAAAACCAAACATCACGACGATCACCATTCGTTGCTGGATGGAAACTATTCTTCAATTTTCATTTGGTGGGACAAAATATTTAAAACTGAATTACCGGATTAATATGCGTTTTTTTGGTCTTTTACTCTTGGCTTTGCTCTCTTTATCGGTTAGTCCTATTGAGGACAGCCGCAAAGAATTTAATCTAACGGTAAAGGTTACGGGTATTGTTGGAACGAAAGGATCAATTGAAGTCGGTTTGTTTGATGATCCTTCAAAGTATGCTTCTGTAGGAGGTACATGTCGAAAAATACGTAAGAAAACAACCGGAACTGAAGTAAGCTGCACCTTCTATAATTTGCCTGAAAAGAAATACGGAGTTTGTATTTATCACGATGAAAACAATAACGATAAATGTGATAAGAATTTCTTCGGTATTCCAACGGAAGGGTATGGATTTTCTAATAACAAAAAACCCGTGCTTTCTGTCCCAACCTTTGAAGAATGCTCGATCAATCTCAATGCGGATAAATCCATTTCAATTAAAGTACTTTACTAGTAACTTTTGGCTTTTTGTTTCGTCCTATAAAGTATGAGTCGTGTGTCTTATAATGATTGGGTTGATTCTTTTGCTGATGGAGTATACCGCTTTGCATTAAAAAACACAAAGGATTCCGAACAAGCGAAAGACCTCGTTCAAGATGCGTTTGCAAAACTTTGGATAAAAAAAGGGCAAATCGACCCCAATAAAGCGAAAGCCTATTTGTATCAAATTGTGAGTAATGCACTTATTGATCGTGCACGAAAAGCTAAATTAAACGCAACGCTCAAGGTACACCTTGCATCAAAAGATGCTACCGTGTATACTGAATCAGTTGATTTAAAAAAAACCTTGGAAGACGCCGTTGCTAAATTGCCGGAAATTCAGCGTCACGTGGTTCTTTTAAGGGATTATGAGGGCTACAGTTATGAAGAAATAGGAGCCATTACCGCACTTACGGAACAACAAGTGAAGGTATATATTTTTAGAGCGCGGCAAAAGTTGCGTAGCATGTTAGTTAACCCAGAATTAATCGTATGACCTATCAGAATATTCCAATAGAAGTGTGGTTCATAGAATTATTCGATGGTACCTTATCGGAAGAGGCAAGGCATGAGTTTTTAGCATTTTGCCTTATTAATAACATCGAAGTACCTGATGCGTTAACTACCCTTATGCCCAGCGAGGATTTTCTTCATTCTAAAGATTTTTTGAATTTTCCTTCGCATGAGTTGATTTTAAATGATCCAAAACAAGATTTACTACTTGCCTATAACGAAGGATTGTTAAATGCTGCTGATGCACACTGGGTTGAACAACAAATCGAAGCTAACAAGGCGTGGAAATCCTTACATGCCGAATTTTCAGCTACGTATCTTGTTCCTATGCCGTATGAGTTTCTTGACAAAAAGTTGTTGTACAAGCAGCAACCTACGCCTTGGTGGCTTATCGCCTCAATAGCCGCCGCCGCTGTATTTCTTGGCTTGATGTTGTTTCTCTTTCCATTTAAAACTAACGATTCTGGAATAAGTAGACCAACCAGCAAGGTCAACGGAAAAACAAAAAAAATCTACCAAGAACAGCCTGCCCAACCGGATGTTTCCTTACCGACCAAAACATCAGAAGGTACTGTGGATTTAAAGGTGCCATCGCCGATTAAAGGAATTGTGGTTTCTTCGAGTAGGGATTGCACCTTACATCCAGATGCATATACAGAGGATGAACTCGCTACAACACGTAACAACACCCAGACATCGATCGATTCGGTGGTAAGGCCAATGGATGAATTAACTCAGATGGCAGCGTCTAAGAATCATGAAAGGACCTTACGTTCCATAATTAAGGAACGGATAATAAAGCGAATATTCGATCGAGAAGACAATGCCTTGGTGTTGGAACGCGAATCTAAATGGTTCAATCAATCCTTCGGATTTAAATACAAACGTCAAGCCGACCGCTCATTTTCTCAAGTGAAATTGGGGCTTTTGGTATTCGAATGGAATAAAAAAAATAAAAACAGTAACTTTTTATCCATACTGCCGTCAAACCAATAAATCTTTACAATATGAAAAGCATCTTATTCTTCTTCCTTATTTTTTCCTCCTTGGCTTTTGGTCAAATCCGTGAGTCCCGGAAAATCATTTTTATCAATAATTCAGATACTACGATTTTATCTACTGATTCAGAATCTATGGATTCTTTGATTGAAATTAATATGAAATCGATGTATGGCATCGGGTCAGAAATTAATCAGGGCAAAAGAGATGTGCGCGTTGAAGTATTCATCGATTCAGTGTTTAATGGAATGGACCGGTCGGTGATGCTAATGGAAGAACCCGCTGATACAATGCGTGTTAAAATAGGTAATAAACGCATCGTGGTTATAGAGAAAGAAATAAGTGGGGGAAAAGATAACCGTAAGATAATCATTGATGAGGACGTTACTGATCGAAAGGGTCAAAACGATACCGAGTGGGGCGATAATAACATGAACGGGGATTCTGAAGGGATTGTATATGGTGGAGAGCATGCGTCTTGGGCTGGTTTTGGCATAGGGTTAAATAGCTTCATGAATGCCAATGATCAGTTTGCCTCCGAAGCTGATGCACCGTTTTTAGTACTTGACTACGCTAAAAGCTTGAATTTTCAATGTAATGTGTGGGAGAAGCGTTTTCCAATTATTAAAGAATATCTAGGAATAACCACAGGTCTTGGCTTTCAATGGAATCGGTATGGTTTAGAAAAAAATGTAGATATTAAAGCCAACGCTGATTCAATTTACGCACTGAATAACACCTCGTTCAATTATAACAAGAATGTACTGCGATCTACGTATGTTCAAATCCCCTTATTACTTGAATTTAATTCCAATAAAGATGAATCAAAAAATTGGCATCTAAGTGTAGGTGTTGTGGGTGGCATTCGAGTTGCTTCCAGTTGGAAAACCAAATGGGAATTTGATGGAAAACCCCAAAAGGCAAAAACAAAAGATGATTTTAATTTTAATTCATTGGCCGCTAATGCCTATGCGCAAATTGGATACGGTAATGTTGGGTTATTTGTTCAGTATGGTTTGACCGATGTTTTTAGAGCAGGAAAAGGTCCTGAACTTAGCCCCATTTCCGGAGGACTAATATTTAACTTTTAACCATGAATCGTATGGTTATTGCCATACGATTTCATGAGCCTCGCTTCAAATTCTAGAAGGTCCAACCAACGTTGTTCTACATCAATCCCACGGCTATATTTCCTGGCGAATCCCAGAAAGGTAGTGTAGTGTCTAGCCTCACTTTCCATTAATGACCGATAAAATAAACGTAATTCTTCATCGGCTAATGATTCTGATAATAGTTTAAATCGTTCGCAACTTCTGGCTTCAATGATAGCCGCAAAAAGCATTTTATTTACAAAAAGCCCCTCGGGAGAACTGTTTGTTTTATTTCGTCTCAGATATTCTGAAAGATCATTCGCATAGGGGTCTTTTCGTTCAAATCCAAGTGTGAGACCCATCGCTAATAGTTTTTCATGGACCATATTAAAATGTTCCATTTCCTCTTGACAAATTTCCGTCATGGCTTTAACCAAATCGGGATACATGGGATATTGAACAATAATAGAGATGGCATTGCTTGCCGCCTTTTGTTCACAATAAGCATGGTCTGTTAAAATTTCTTCTATATTTTTTTCTGCTATATCGATCCAACGAGGATCAGTCGCCATTTTTAAACCCAACATGTTCTTGTTTTTTACAAAGTTAATTCATGAACTCCGGTAATTCCAAGGTTTTGTTATTTTTGAAAACAACTCCTATGAAGCGCAGATCTTTTCTTAAATCCACCTTGGCTCTGTCTACCTTATCGGTTTTGCCTAATAATTTAAGAGCAGAGGAACATCGTATTTCAAGTCAAGAAGAACCACGCAGTCCGTTGCGACCAGCGCGATTATCCAAAGGAGATACCATAGCGATAATGGGAATGGCTGGAGCAATGCGCGACCCAAAAATACTCACCGGTTTTATACAGGTTATGGAACAACAAGGGTTTATGGTAAGCGTTGGACAGACGGTAAATAAAACTTACGGATATCTTTCTGGTTCAGATGAGGATCGCGCCAATGAGTTTAATGACTTTGTATCAAACCCATTAATTAAAGCCATATTTTTTGTGAAAGGAGGTTGGGGATGCGCAAGAGTACTTGATAAAATCGATTACGTACAGCTTCAAAATAATCCAAAAGTAATTCTGGGGTTTAGTGATATTACCAGCCTGATTAATGCGATTTATCATAAAACCGGGTTGATCACCTTTCATGGCCCCGTTGGGAATTCAAGTTGGGAGCAATTTTCACTTACTTCGTTTCAAGAGCTTGTATGCCGAGGGGGAAGTTCGTTCCAAAAACCTGAAACTAATCAATTACAACCCTGGAGTACCTGGAAAAACGGTCAAGCAGCTGGGGAACTTATCGGAGGCAACTTAACGGTCTTTTGTTCGCTCTTAGGAACTCCGTATTTACCGTCATGCGACGGAAAAATTTTGTTTTTAGAAGAAACTCACGAGGAACCGTATAGCATCGATCGAATGCTTAATTCCCTTCGGTTAGCTGGGGTATTTAATCAGATTTCAGGACTTATTTTTGGACAGTTCAATGATTGTAAAGCAGAAAAACCCCTCGAATCTTTTTCCTTAGAGGAGGTAGTTCGTCATCAGCTGAATGGGTATTCCTTTCCGGTCATTTGGGGTGCTCCTATAGGTCATGTAAAGGACAAATGGACCGTCCCTATTGGCGCTCATGTTGTCATGAACGCAGATGAACTTTCCCTGGAACTTATACGCCCTGCGGTTAGTTGACTTCATTAATCCGTTGTATATTTGCGAAGATTTGATTTATGAATAAAGACATACTTTTGAAAGCGTATTCCTTGATGTGTGATGCTAAGCACATGTCGGAAATATTAGAAGCCAACAAGGAAATTACCGCCAAGTATGTGCATGCAACATCGCGCGGCCATGAAGCCGTTCAAATCGCGTTAGGCTTGCAATTGGAACCAAGAGATTGGGTTTCACCGTATTATCGCGATGATAGTATCTTATTAAGCATTGGGATGTCTCCGGAATCACTTTTTTTACAAGTATTTGCGAAAAAAACAGATCCGTTTTCCGGAGGAAGAACCTATTATTCTCACCCGTCACTGAAGGACAACGACAAGCCTAAAATTATTCATCAATCCTCTGCTACAGGGATGCAAGCGATTCCAACTACAGGAATAGCATTAGGCTTGCAATACAAGGAAAAAATGAATTTGATGAATGGCTCAGAAATAGGCGGTGTTGTTGTGTGTTCGCTCGGAGATGCATCATGTACCGAAGGCGAAGTTTCAGAGGCGCTACAAATGGCAGCCTTAAAACAGCTTCCAATCATCTTTTTCGTGCAAGATAATGGCTGGGATATTTCTGCTAATGCTGCAGAAACTCGCGCTCAAAATATTGCAGAATATACGTCTGGGTTAAAGGGAATGGAAGTGGTTTCTGTGGATGGCTCTGATTTTGAAACCTGCTACCAAGAACTAAATCGAATCATTCATGTCATCCGCGAAGAACGCAGGCCTTTTGTTTTTCATGCATCGGTTCCCTTGCTTGGTCATCATACCTCAGGAGTTAGAAAAGAATGGTATCGCGATGATTTGGCTGAAGCGGCTTTACAAGATCCCTTTCCAAAACTCAAAAAGGCGTGCGAATCGGCAGGAATTGGCTTAGCAGATCTGATTTTGGAGGAAACCAATTCTAGGAAAAAAGTAGAGCAGGCATACACAGCGTCCTTAGCTGCAGAAGATCCAGACCCGAATTCTATTCAAGACTTTATTTTTGCGCCTTCACCAATTACGGAAGAACAAGGAATTCGAGAGCCCAAAGGGAAAAAGAAAACCGTTATGGTTGACTCGGCCTTGTTTGCGGTGCGAGAAATCATGCAAGCAAATCCAGAGGCCTTATTGTATGGACAAGATGTAGGACGTAGGTTAGGGGGGGTGTTTCGCGAAGCAGCTACCTTGGCTGAACAATTTGGAGATCACCGCGTGTTTAATACCCCGATTCAAGAGGCATTCATTATCGGTTCAACCGTTGGAATGTCTGCCGTGGGGTTAAAACCCATGGTTGAAGTGCAGTTCGCAGATTACATCTGGCCAGGCTTAAATCAATTGTTTACCGAAGTTTCTCGAAGCTATTATTTGTCCAATGGAAAGTGGCCGGTAAGCGCCGTGATTAGAGTGCCTATTGGTGCTTATGGATCGGGCGGACCTTACCATTCTTCGAGTGTTGAATCAGTATTGGTGAATATTCGAGGAATCAAAGTGATTTACCCATCCACTGGTGCTGATTTAAAAGGCCTCATGAAAGCGGCTTATTATGACCCAAATCCAGTAGTTATTTTAGAACACAAAGGATTATATTGGTCAAAAATCCCTGGGACTGAAGGCGCTATGTCCATTGAACCGGATGAAAATTATGTAATACCGATAGGGAAAGCCCGTACCGTTCAAGAGGCAAGTATGGATTACATTAATTCCGGTGAATCGGTTGCGGTAATCACCTACGGTAGAGGAGTATATTGGACCCTTGAAGCATGTAAGGAATATTCCCAACAGGTAGAGATTCTAGATCTTCGCTCGTTGAATCCAATTGATGAAGAGGCAATGTTTAATTTGGCAAAGCGCCACGGGAAAATTATGATCGTAACGGAGGAATCAAGGGAGTGTACCTTTGGTTTAAGTTTAATGGGTAGAATTCAACAGCATTGTTTTTCAGTATTAGACGCACCTATTGCCCTCGTAGGATCGATGGATACTCCAGCTATTCCACTAAACTCAGATTTAGAAGCTGCTATTTTACCGAATGCGCAAAAGGTAGATAAAGCCTTACGTGAATTACTAAAAAATTAAGTTATGGAATTTAAAGAAATTATAGATCAAGTAGGGACATTTCACACCTCGTTTGGTATAGAAAATAATCAAACACCTACCTTATTAGATGAATGTGGGTCGCGCCTTCGATTTGAGTTGATGAAAGAGGAAAATGAGGAATATCTAGAAGCCACCAAACATGGGGATATGGTCGAAATTGCAGATGCACTTGGGGATCAGTTGTATATCCTGTGTGGCACCTTGTTGAGGCATGGACTTCAGCATAAAATCGAAGAGGTCTTTATGGAGATTCAACGCTCGAACATGAGTAAATTGGATGCCCAAGGTAATCCAATCTACCGTGAAGATGGTAAAGTATTAAAATCGGAGTTGTATTTTAAACCAGACATTCGTTCCGTATTAAATTCATGAGTTATTCACGTTGGTCTATGGATTAAAATTCAAAGGGTTAGGTTCATTCCCTGCGATTGCAGATAACTTTGTTTTTTTATTTTAGCTATGTTAGACCTTTCGTTATTTTTCCAACCACCCACTGACGTACATTCACCGGAAGGGGCCTTATTTCATTCCATTCATTTTTCGCCAGATAGCATCACAGAAATTGAACGAAATTCCATTTGTATATTTCACGTCAATGAATACCGGGGAAGTGGAATAGCCGTTCAACCTATGGTAGATTTTCGTTCAAGCGCTTATGCGCTGTTCCCAGGACAAGATTGGAACACGAAAATCTATGATCTCGGTGATATGAGCCCCGGTGCTACCTTAGCCGATACGTATTTCGCAGTGCAAACGGTAGTGGCTGAACTCATTAAAAACAGTTGTATTCCCGTTTTGGTAGGGGGATCTATGGACTTATTACATGCTGTGTCTGTTGGATATGAAGTAACCGAACAATTAATAAATATATGTGCCATAGATGAGCGGTTATCCCTGGGAAAACCGGATGAGGAGATTACAAGCGATGGGTATTTGAGTAGTCTTTTATTGAGAAGACCCTGTTATTTATTCAATCACGCCACCATCGGTTTACAACCCAATCGGAATAATCCAATAAATCTTGATTTGTACGATAAATTGTACTTTGATGTTTGTCGCTTGGGCGCATTTAATTCGGATTTTAAATTAGCAGAACCGATCTTAAGAAATTGTGATATTATCGGAATGAATTTAGAATCTTTGAAATCTTCAGAACGCATGCTTGATAAAGGGAATCCAAACGGATTTACGGTGGAGCAGTTTTGTCAAATTGCTAAGTACAGTGGGATTTCTGACAAACTATCGTGCTTCGGTATTTTTAACCCTTCGTTTGCAAGTGGACAAGATGCTGCCATTATTGCACATACGCTGTGGTATTTAATCGATGGCATTGCATCGCGAAAAGGAGATTTCCCAGTTGGAAGTAAGAAAGAGTATATGCGCTTTACGGTGGTCATGGATAATGAGTTCCAGGAATTAGTGTTCTATAAAAGTAATAAATCCGATCGTTGGTGGATGGAGGTGCCATATCCACCCTCTGAACAAGTTAAGTTTGAACGTCATCATTTGGTGCCCTGTGATCAACAAGATTATGAAAATGCGATGCAAAATGAATTACCCGATTTATGGTGGCGCACCTACCAAAAGTTGGGATAAGTGTACCGAAATTTTTACATTTTTTTTGATTTTCGATTTTTTCGTTAACTTAGCATGCATTTTAAGCTTTAATTGTAAAGCTCAACGTGTTTAACCTAATGCAAGTTTATATTATATGTCATTGAGAATCAACATTTTATCTCTTTTGATTTGCGTTGCATCCGGCGTTATGTTCGGTCAGCAAGACAAGTTGCTTACGCATTTTATGTTTGACCGTATGTCAATCAATCCGGGTGAAACAGGGTTGGATGACGGAATTTGTGCAACGAGTATTTATCGAAATCAATGGGATAAAGTGAACGGTGCTCCAAATTCAGCCGTGTTAAATGTTGCGGCGAATATGAACCGGTTTTTTCCGGGTGGAGTGGGTTTGAGTTTTTATCATGATGCTATTGGTTTTTCACGTCAAAATAATTTGTTGCTTAACTATTCATACCCAATCAACTTAGGAAACATTGGAGTGCTTGGTGCTGGAATCGGAGTGGGTGTGATGTCGTATGCGATGAACCCGTCATGGATACCACCACAAACATTAAATGATCCTTCCTTGCCAGGAAACGATTTTAGTGCAATCAATTTGGATTTGAATTTTGGTTTGTATTTGAAAGGAAGGAACTATTATGCAGGTCTTTCCTCAACCCATTTAAGTGAATCAGAGTTGCTCGGTAGCGCCACAGGAATTGGTGTTGCAGGGTATTCAACGGCGCGACACTATTATGTAATGGGCGGGTATAAAATGTCAAATATTGGTCCTGGGGCCTTGGATTTTAACATGATGATGCGTACGGATTTGGTTAAATTCTCGGTAGATTTAAACACACGGTACTTCCTTAAAAAGGACAGTAAAGAAATTGGGTATGTTGGCTTAACATACCGAACCTCTGATGCCGTAGGTATTATGTTAGGTTACAATGCTTTTAAAGATTTTACATGTGGCTATTCTTATGATATCACTGTAAATAAGTTGGCAAGTATCTCAAGAGGCTCCCATGAGTTCTTTGTAAGGTACTGTATTTATTTGAAAAATCCACCGAAGACGTATTCTACGCATCCTCGTTGGTTAGGTAATTAATTTATAGATGTAACCATTTTTATTGTTCAAACGTTATACCCGAACTCAAATAACCTGTAGCAAGTTTTGTTTGGATGTGACTAGAACCAAAAAAAGGATAAAATGAAAAGAATTTTTGTTTTTGCATTAGCAGGTTTGTTCTTCGCGTCTTGTGACCCGGTAGATGGAAATCTTGTAGGGGTTAAAGGGCGAGACACCTTCTATCCGGATGTTTTAGGTCCAGGAAAAGTGCCTTATGGAATGGTTTACATTCCTTCAGGTGCCTATCAGGCGGGTCAAAACGACAAAGATATCATGGGCTTGCATACAACCCGTAACCGAACCGTTTCGGTTCAGGCGTTTTATATGGATGCATCCGAAATCTCAAACAACGAGTACCGTCAGTTTGTGCACTGGGTTAAAGATTCCATTGCACGTGAGAAATTATACCGCAGAATGACAGAAGATGACGCCGAGCAGTGGGTGAATGTGCCGGATGCTTTCTTTAAAGAACCATATCGAACTGTAATAAATATGGGTTCAGATGTGCAAGGGGGGAATAATCCCTTCGATCCCTTCTTAAATACCGAGTCTTCAGAAGATTTAGACCGTGCTTATTTAATGTTGATGGGATATGCACAAGCTGGTAAAAAAGGGGTTGCTCAAGGAATCTTTAAACTAAAAGATGAGAAAGGAATTCCCAAGGATCGTGAGAATTTTGATGTAACCTTAAGTCCAGATGAGGTCTCACTATTTTTAGTACATACTCCAGTGTTGATAAAAAAGGTAAGGTTGATGACAAAACAAACAAAGACGCCGCAGAATACAAAAAGGTCACTGACGTTCAAGGGGGGCGTGTTGAAAACCGTAAGTATCTCCAGTTAAATTGGG
>JBJTWL010000184.1:0-11683 GCA_046081745.1 Flavobacteriales bacterium
ATTATGTTGAAAATCAACCCGTTAAAATGGCTGGACGAATGATGAGTCAACGCATCATGGGAAAAGCCTCCTTTGCTGAATTGCAAGACAGTTCCGGTCGTATTCAGTTGTATATCAATCGCGATGAACTTTGTCCAGGAGAGGACAAAACCTTTTACAACGAGGTGTTTAAAAAATTACTAGATTTAGGGGATTTCATTGGGATTGAGGGTACATTATTCAAGACGCAGGTTGGTGAAATTTCAGTCAATGTTACATCTTTAACGATGTTAAGCAAGTCTTTAAAACCATTACCTCTGCCTAAAGTAGATGCCGAAGGAAATACACACGATGCATTTACGGATGCTGAATTGCGCTACCGACAACGCTATGTGGATTTAGTAGTTAATCCAGGGGTCAAAGACACTTTTATCAAACGATCACAGGTTTTTTCTGTTATGCGTAAAGCATTTGATCGCTTCGGATTTTTGGAGGTAGAAACACCCATTTTGCAACCCATTCCGGGTGGAGCTACCGCTCGGCCTTTTGTTACCCATCATAATGCCTTAGACATTCCGCTTTATTTGCGCATTGCTAACGAATTATATTTAAAGCGTTTAATCGTGGGAGGATTTGACGGGGTGTTTGAGTTTGCCAAGGATTTCCGCAATGAAGGTATGGACAGAACTCATAATCCTGAATTTACGGTGATGGAATTGTATGTAGCATACAAGGATTATGAGTGGATGATGAATTTTACCGAGAACTTACTGGAAGAAATCGCCATTAAGGTATGTGGTACTACCGACATTAAGGTTGGGGACCAACAAATTTCATTGAAGGCACCCTTTAAGCGCATCAGCATGCGAGATGCAATTCTTGAACATACGGGATTCGATATTTCGAATAAAACAGAAGACCAATTGCGTGACATCTGTAAGCAGTTGAATATTGATACCACGCCAGAAATGGGAACCGGGAAATTAATTGATGAGATTTTCGGGGAGAAATGTGAGCCAAATTACATTAACCCAACATTCATAACCGAATATCCTATTGAAATGTCGCCATTGTGTAAACGTCACCGAACGAATCCGGCATTAACGGAGCGTTTTGAGTTAATGATAAATGGTAAAGAAGTAGCGAATGCCTATTCAGAGTTAAACGATCCAATTGATCAAAGGGAGCGCTTTGAGGCGCAACTCGCCCTTTCTGAACGGGGTGACGATGAAGCCATGTTCATCGACCAAGATTTTCTTCGGTCCCTTGAATATGGAATGCCACCCACCTCAGGAATCGGAATCGGAATGGACAGGTTGGTTATGTTACTAACCGATAATCAGTCGATTCAAGAGGTGTTGTTTTTTCCTCAAATGCGTCCAGAGAAGCATGTAACCTTGTCGGACCTAGACCGTCAGATATTAAATGCATGTTCAGACGAGCCCGCTCCCTTGGCAGATATTCGCGCAAAGATTGACTGCAGCAATAAACAATGGGATTTAAGTGTGAAATTATTAACGAAGAATCAGCTCTTAAAAGTATTTAAGTTAGAGGAAGTGCTTCTCATTAAAAAAGCTTAAACAACTTTCAAAATTTCATCCAGGTTAAAGCCTTTTGAAAGTAAAAACCGGATAATTTTAGCACGTTTTTTTGGGCCATCATCCTCGGCTTTTAAGCCGTTTTGTTTCTTTTGAAGCCATCGCTGAAGGTTAGCCTGCACATCCAATGAAGATAGGGAAGAAAGTGCTTCATTGATTAAGGGTTCAGCAATGTAGTGTGCTCTTAACCCGGCCTTGATGCGCTGTGTTCCCCATTGCTTAATGCGGCTTTTACCCTGCACAAAAGCGGCTACAAATCGGGCTTCATTTAAAAAGTTGTTGGAGATGAGGTATTTGATAACAAAGGCAACCTGTTCTTCTGTGGCGCCTTTACGGTGTAATTTGGTTTTTATTTCGAATGCACTTCGTTCTTGATACGCACAAAAACGCTCCATTTCAAGAATAAATCGCTGTGTATTACCCTCGGTGGGCATTATACAGTAATAATTTCTTGTTGTTTGTCAACAAACTTATACTCTAAGATATGAAACGCGGTATTTGGGGTAATCGGAATCCAGGTTTTAAATTTAAAAAACCATTTCCATTGCATCGACCTAAATAATCCGCCCTTTTTAAAGTAACCCTCTAGGTAGGGGTGTACCTGCAGGGATATGCCTTTTATCCCACGGTCTTGAATCATGTAACCTAAGTTGTTTTCTATTTCTTCGGCATAGAGAATACTTGCTTGGATCTCGCCACTTCCATTACAGGTTGGACAAGACTCATTCGTTTCGATTTCGGTTACTTCGCGAACGCGTTGCCTTGTAATCTCAACCACGCCAAATTTAGAAGGAGGAATGATGTTGTGTTTTGCACGGTCATTCTTCATGAATAATTTGATTTTATCGTATAAAATCCGATTATTCTCGCGGTCATGCATGTCTATAAAGTCGATACATATAATCCCACCCATATCGCGCAACTGTAAAATACGAGCAATTTCTTCAGCGGCTTCAACATTGGTTGCCAACGCATTGGATTCTTGACCGTCTGCCCCCTTGCGATTTCCGCTGTTTACATCGATAACATGCATTGCTTCAGTGTGCTCTATGATTAAGTAACCACCACTTGGCATGGGTACTTTTTTACCAAAAAGCACTTTGATTTGCTTATTAATTCCGTAACGCTCGAAAATTGGAATGCGCCCGTCGTATAGTTTTACTATGCTGTTCTTTCCTGGCGCAATCTGCTGCACATAGGCCGAAATTTCCTCAAACAATTCCGGAGAATTTATGTGAACATTGCTAAAATCTGCATTCAGTAAATCACGCAATATAGAGGAGGTGGTATTTATTTCACCTAATATTCGTTTTGGAGAATTACTGCCTTTTAGATTTTTATAAATTGAATCCCATTTTTCTAGCAATTGAGTCAGATCTTGATGAATGTCTTCTGCTGTTTTGTTTTCAGCAACAGTGCGAATAATGGCCCCAAAGTTTTTTGGCAACAACCCTTCCATTACCTCCTTCAAGCGCTTTTTTTCTTCTTGTGAGCGTATTTTTTGAGAAACAGATATTTTGGATGAAAATGGCGCTAGTACGATGTATCTGCCAGCTAATGTTATTTCAGAGGAAAGCCGCGGACCTTTAGAGGAAATAGGTTCTTTCGCTACTTGAACCAACACAAACTGACTTGATGAAAGTAAAGCATCAATTTTACCATCCTTTTGAAGTTCTGATTCAAGTTTGAAATATTGAAGCGACGGAACGCTTTGCTTTCCGCGAATAACTTCTTTTGTGTATTTATTTAAAGAATTGAAATTGGAGCCTAGATCTAAATAGTGCAAAAATGCATCTCGATCATAGCCCACATCTACAAACGCTGCGTTAAGGCTAGGAGAAAGGCGGCGAATTTTACCTAAATAAATGTCACCTACAGCGAAATCTGAATTTCCCCGTTCTTCATGAAGCTCAATCAGCTTCCCTTCACGCAACAATGCCAGCCAAACACCATTCGGCCGCACATCTACAATAAGTTCTAAACTCAAGGGAGTATATTTTGACTGTTAATACAGCCAAATAAGACTAACTAAAGAAATTATTTTTTCTTCTTGTGACGATTTTTTCTTAATCGCTTTTTACGCTTGTGCGTAGCCATCTTATGTCTTTTTCTTTTTTTACCGCTTGGCATGATTCAATATATTTAAGTGTTGTAGAATCTATATAAAATAAAAACTCCCAATTAAAGGAGTGCAAAGGTAAGCCAAATAAAAATTATTTGCAAAATAAAGGCTATTTAACCTTTACTTTGTTTTTTACTTGCTCTACAAAAACTTTTGCCGGTTTGAAGGAAGGGATGTTGTGAGCAGGAATAATAATCGTAGTGTTTTTGGAGATGTTACGACCCGTTTTTTGTTTACGCTCTCGAACCACAAAGCTTCCAAACCCTCGTAAATAAACGTTTTGACCATTGGTTAGCGACGACTTGATGAATTCCATCATTGATTCAACAGCACGGGACACTTCGTTGCGCTCCAAGCCGGTTTCTTCTGAAATTTTCGCAATAAGATCTGCTTTAGTCATTTTTGATTAATATTAATAAAGTGTGACAATTTGTATTTTCGCGGAACAAAAATAGCGCAGAAATCCACTAAACCGTTGATTTTTACTAAAATTATATTAAAAAAAACGTAAATGGCTAATATTCAAGGCGCAATGTTATCATGGTATGACCTAAATAAACGAGATTTACCTTGGAGAACGTCAAAAAACCCTTATTTTATTTGGATTAGCGAAGTGGTTTTACAACAGACCCGGGTGGAGCAAGGCGCACCATTTTACCATCGATTAGTTTCTGCT
Organism: Flavobacteriales bacterium; assembly: GCA_046081745.1. Taxonomy (GTDB): domain Bacteria; phylum Bacteroidota; class Bacteroidia; order Flavobacteriales_D; family Crocinitomicaceae; genus UBA952. The sequence goes on from JBJTWL010000184.1 coordinate 4,376, forward strand.
TTTCCAACTATTGAAGCGTTAGCGTCTGCAGAAGAACATGAGGTTTTACTGGTATGGAAAGGCTTGGGATATTATTCAAGAGCCAGAAACCTACATAAGGCGTCGCGGCAGATTATGGACCATTATGAAGGGGTGTTTCCAACTCAATATGCCGAGCTGATAAAACTTCCTGGAATTGGGGGTTATACAGCAGCAGCAATTAGTTCAATTTGTTTCAATGCGCCGGAAGCGGCTGTAGACGGTAACATTATTCGTATTGTTTCAAGATTATTAGATATTCAGGACCCGGTTGAATTAACTTCTACCGCTCGCTTAATAAGGGAATTCGTCAATGAAGTCCTTCCAAAAGACCGCCCAGGGGATTTTAATCAAGCCCTTATGGATTTGGGGTCCGCGGTATGTACGCCAAAATCTCCGGCATGCCCAAGCTGTCCATTGGCGGATTTTTGTGTTTCACGAAACAACAACACCCAACATCTTCGACCTGTAAAAAAGCCTAAAAAGAAAGCGATTAACCGTTATTTAATCTTCAGAATCAACATCAATCAACGCAAAGTTCTCATGGTTAAACAGCAAAAAGGATCAATTTGGGAGAATCTCTATTTGTTTCCCTTCGTTGAACTTCCTTCAGAAAAAGATTTTTTAGCCGCTCTGGATTCAGAAAAACAAGCATTAATCAAGCCCTCTACACATGTTCTAAGTCATCAGCGCTTAAATTATGCCGTGGTATTTGACACGACAGTTCCGCCAAAAAGTATTGGCCAATGGTTGACTATCGATGATATTCATGAGCTACCTACGCCCATATTAGTACCACGCATATTAACTCAAATAGAAAATCAATCGGCTCCTTTATTTTAATGTTAATTTTGTAGCATGATAGAACTTAAATATTCCTTGAATGCTAAAGACGCCGTGCGGATTAGCATCAAACCAGAAAACAGTTTTAAAGTCGGGGCCTATTGGGATTATATCAAAGGAACTCATTGGGAGGTAATGGTTTCCTCGAAATTATTTCAAGAGTCTTCCGAAAAACAGCGAATAGCCGGAGCTGAAATCTATCGGTTTTTGCAATTCGAAACAAGCACATTAATCATTGATATAGACGAGGATGTGTTTTCAATAATTGAGGGCATGTTATTAGCGGACTATCGTTTCGATCGTTTTCTAAGCACCAAAAAGACCCCAAAATTAACGGCAATTCTAGTTCCTAAAACAGTTTCAAAATCTGCTATTGCTCAATTAGCAACTGCAGCAAAAGCGGTTACTTGGGTGCGGGACATGGTAAATCTACCGGTCTCCCATTTAAATGCAGTAGATTTTGCAATAGAGATCAAGGCGCTTTGCGAATCAAAACATTGTTCCGTTGACATTCTCAATCATACCAAGATTAAAGCAATGAAAATGGGAGGGCTTATCGCGGTAAACAAAGGGTCAAATACGCCACCCACGTTTACCGTAGTTCACTACAAGCCATCGAAACGCATCAATAAAAAGCCCATTGTTTTGGTAGGTAAAGGGGTGGTTTATGATACAGGCGGTTTAAGTCTTAAGCCAACACCGGGAAGCATGGATTCAATGAAAAGCGATATGGCGGGAGCGGCGATGGTTGCGGGTGCAATATTCATGCTTTCTGAATTGTCCGTTCCCGTTGAAGTAATAGGCCTTATCCCGGCAACGGATAACCGTCCCGGCGGAGAGGCTTACGCCCCGGGAGATATAATTAAAATGTTCAACGGGTCAACCGTGGAGGTGTTGAATACGGACGCTGAAGGCCGAATGATTCTTGCCGATGCCTTATCTTATGCCGATAAATTTAATCCAGAATTAGTCGTGAGTGCTGCAACACTTACGGGGGCAGCATTGAGAGCTATTGGCACTACGGCGGCTATCGCAATGGGGAATGCACACCTTTCCACCATAGAACAACTTCAGGCCTCTGGCTTTGAGACACATGAGCGTGTGGTTTCTTTTCCTTTTTGGGACGACTACCTCGAGCCGATGAAATCAGAAATCGCCGATTTAAAGAATATTGGAGGCTCAGACGCAGGGATGATTACAGCCGGAAAGTTTTTAGAAACCTTCGTTAAGGCACCATATATTCACATAGATGTAGCGGGTCCCACCTGGCTTGAGGCGCCAAAACATTATCGTCCAAAAGGGGGAACAGGATACGGGGTTCGTCTGTTATTTGATTTTATTAAAAATTATCCGCAATGGACAAAGACCAAAACCAACTAATGAAAATAGGAATTACCTGCGGTGATCCAGCGGGGATAGGCCCAGAACTTATTGTTAAAATGTTTGCCGATAATCGGTTGCTACAAGAAACAACCGTTGTGGCCTATTGCCCCATTTCCTTAATTAATAAATGGAAAAAACAACTGAACTTGGAAGACTTACCGGTTCAAACCATTCAAAACATAAGCCAAGCGCAAGTAGGGAAGCTGAATGTGGTTAGTCCAAAGGAGAATATTGACATTACGGAAGGTAGTCCTACTGTCTCCTCGGCAAAAATCGCGCTCTGGGCGCTCGAGAGGTCATCGGAAGACTTAGTTTCCGATGCATTATCTGGTGTTGTGACAGCACCAGTCTCTAAGCAAAATATGCATACTGTGGCACCAGGTTTCACGGGTCATACTGAATTTTATAATGAACGATTCAAGGCAGACGGCGCTTTAATGGTACTCTGTGAAGACCGTTTAAAAGTAGCGTTAGCAACCAATCATATTGCCATCAAGGATATTCCTGCAGCCGTTGTAAAGGACACGGTTGTAAGTGCAATAAAGACCCTTGATCTCATGTTAAGACAAGACTTTAATATTATTAAACCAAAAATTGCAATTCTTGGACTTAATCCACATGCAGGGGAGTCGGGGACCATAGGTTTAGAAGAAATGGAGCAGATTTCTCCGGCAATAAGCAATGCAAAAAATGCCGGAATTTTGGCGTTTGGCCCGTATTCCGCGGACGGATTTTTTGGGGCGGGGAGCTGTTTTGAGTTTGATGCCGTGTTAGCAATGTATCATGATCAGGGCTTAACGGGATTCAAGGCAATCGCATTTGATGGAGGCGTAAATTACACCGCCGGTCTAACCATTACAAGAACCTCTCCTGGCCATGGCACTGCTTTTGAGCTTGCAGGTAAAGGCGAGGCTTCTGTTGAAGGCATGCGAAACGCGCTTTATCTGGCAATGGATGTAGCCAGAAACAGACAAGATTTTAAATTAAATAATTCAAACCCTTTGGGTTACACTGCCGGCCACAAAGAGTATGAAGGAATGGCTTAAACGGGAGGTCTTTGGGCAATTCAAAAAATAGCAGTAACTTTACACCCGCCTTTTTCATCATGTTAAAAAGTAGTCCATACATACTGCAGTTTTCAGGGTTGAAACTTGGCAACCACAGATTCGAGTTTTTACTTGAAACTGCGTTCTTTGATTCTTGTGAGAGTTTTGGAATCCAAAAGGGCACCGGTGTAGCGAATGTTGAATTAGAAAAGAAGGAAACAATGATGTTGATTTCTTTGAAGCTTCGTACAGCGCTAGAAGTTCTGTGCCACCGATGTAACGAAAACATGAGTGTTGACGTAGACGGCCACATGGATTTAATATACAAATTTGGTACTGAGGAATCGTTAGACGAATCATTGATTATTCTGCCTCCGGATAGTTATCAAATGGATATGTTTCAACCGATTTATGAATTATTAGTGATTTCCCTTCCATCAAGGTTTATACATCCAAATGACGGGTGTAATCCTGAAGTTTTAAAGTGGTTAAATACTTCTCCAGCTTCTCAAGAGACAAAAAACGAACTTGACCCAAGGTGGTCAGCATTAAATAAATTGAATTAAATAATATATAATACGTAAAAATGGCACATCCTAAACGTCGAATTTCAACTACCCGAAGAGACAAAAGAAGAACCCATAAAAATGCCGTTGCAGCGAATGTTGCAACATGTCCAACTACAGGACAACCGCATTTGTTTCATCATGCGCATTGGCATGAAGGAAAGCTTTATTACAAAGGCAAAGTAGTAGCAGAGAAGGAAGAAGCTGCGGCCTAATCTTCGATTAATGAATATTGGATTAGATGTTTCTGGCGGTGATTTTGCACCGGAGGTAAATCTATTGGGTGCTATTCAAGCGAATGATGCATTGAATGGCAGTTCCCGTATATTTTTGTTCGGGAATGAAGATCAAATTAAAAAAGGATTAATTGATTTATCTGCCAACTTGGATGCCTTTGAAATAATTCATGCCCCTGAAATTATAGGCATGGATGACCACCCAACACGTGCGTTTTCTAGAAAACCTAATGCATCCATTGCATTAGGGTTCGATTATTTAGAGGAAGGCACAATCGATGTGTTCGCAAGTACCGGAAATACTGGGGCAATGTTGGTAGGGGCGATTTATAAAATCAACACCATTCCTGGCGTTATTCGACCGTGTATTACTGCAACTATACCGTGCATCAACGGAAGAAAATCTGTGCTCTTAGATGTGGGATCGAATGCCGACTGTAAAGTGGATGTATTATATCAATTTGCTGAACTAGGTTCTTTATATGCCGAACATGTTTTGAAAATTAGTAAGCCTAGAATTGGCTTATTGAATATTGGTGAAGAGGAATCTAAAGGAAACCTGCTTACTCAAGCCGTTTACAAGTTAATGCAAGATTCTGATTCAATCAGTTTTATTGGCAACGTAGAGGGGCGTGATATTTTCACCAACAAAGCGGACGTGATAGTGTGTGACGGGTTTACGGGAAATATCGTCTTGAAAGAGGCAGAAGGGTTCTACAACATGGTTAAAGCGCGAGGAATTAACGATGATTATTTTGATCAATTTAATTTTGAGAACTATGGGGGCACACCCATTTTGGGCGTAAAAGGAAATGTAGTCATTGGTCATGGATCCAGTAACCAAACTGCGGTTAAAAACATGATCCTACATTCGTGTGATGTGGCTAAAAACAAGTTATCAATTAAAATAACCAAAGCATTTAAATAATGAGTAAAATTTATGCCGCGATTACAGGTGTTCAAGGATATGTCCCTGAAGATGTGCTTTCGAATGAGGATTTAGCAAAAATTGTGGATACCTCCGATGAGTGGATTACAACCCGTACGGGTATAAATGAGCGTCGCGTTATGAAAAACGGAGCTTCCTCAGATATGGCAGCAAAAGCAGTTGAAGGGCTCTTAAAAAAGACAAATACCGATCCACTCGATGTTGAGTTAGTTGTTTTGGCGACGGTAACCCCAGATTATCCGTTTCCAAGCACCGCTAATGTGTTATGCGACAAAACAGGGATGACCAATGCTTGGGGATATGATTTAATTGCCGCATGTTCGGGATTTATTTATGCCATTTCTACTGCCGCTCAGTTCATTGAAACGGGACGATACAAAAAGGTTGTTGTAGTCGGGGTGGACAAAATGACATCAATAATAGATTATGAAGACCGAACAACGTGTGTGATTTTTGGCGACGGTGCGGGCGCGGTACTATTAGAACCAAATGAAGAGGGTATGGGGGTGCAGGATTTTATTCTGCGAAGTGATGGTTCTGGTAGAGAATATTTAGTACAACCGGCAGGGGGATCCGTAAATCCAGCGAGTATGCAAACCGTCGAAAATAGAATGCACTTTGTTAAACAAGAAGGCAAACAAGTATTTAAATTCGCCGTAACTAACATGGCGGAGGTTTCTGCTGAAATCATGGAAAAAAATAAGTTGAGTAGCGAAGACGTTGCTTGGTTAGTGCCTCACCAAGCCAATTTACGCATTATTGATGCTACTGCGAACAGAATGGGCTTACCCAAAGAAAAGGTGATGATCAACATTCAAAAATATGGAAACACAACCGCGGGCACCCTACCTTTGTGTTTATGGGATTATGAAAATCAACTTAAAAAAGGAGATAATATTATTTTAAGCGCTTTCGGAGGAGGTTTCACATGGGGTGCAGTGTATATTAAATGGGCATATAATTCTTAACTTTGTAATTATGAATAATGAAGAAATAAAAGATTTGATAAAACTAGTTTCTAAACTAGGCTTAGGAAAAGTAGAAATAGAAAAGGATGGATTCAAAATAAACATCAAAGGACCTAATGTTGCTCCTGCCGGTGTGTATATGGCTCCTCCTGCAGCTGCGCCAATACCTGTTAGCGCTCCAAGTCAAGCGCCAATTCAGGCCAATTCAGCAGTAGAATCTGTGGTGTCTGCACCCGTTGAATCGAGTTCCGCGATTACCATCAAATCGTCTATGATTGGAACCTTCTACCGATCTTCTGGACCAGATAAGGCACCCTTTGTAGAGGTTGGATCAGAGATTAAAAAAGGCGATAAAATTTGTATTATCGAAGCAATGAAGTTATTCAATGAAATCGAATCTGAAGTGAGTGGACGCATTGTAAAAGTCTTAGTTGATGACGCAACACCAGTTGAGTTCGATCAACCTTTATTCTTGGTAGAACCCAGCTTATTAATTAGCTATGTTTAAGAAAATTCTAATTGCTAATCGTGGTGAAATAGCCATGCGGGTGATTCGTACCTGCAAGGAAATGGGTATTAAAACCGTTGCAGTTTATTCAACAGCCGACAAGGACTCATTACCTGTTAGGTTTGCTGATGAGGCGGTGTGTATCGGGCCACCGGTGAGTTCAAAATCGTATTTATCTATACCCAATATTATTGCAGCAGCAGAGATTACGAATGCTGACGGCATTCATCCCGGGTATGGATTCCTTTCTGAAAATGAAAAGTTTTCTAGAGTTTGTCAAGAACATAGAATAAAGTTTATTGGCGCCCTTCCTGAACAAATAGCAGCTATGGGGGATAAGGCAACAGCCAAGGCAACCATGATAAAAGCAGGGGTGCCGTGTATTCCTGGTTCCGCGGGGCTATTAAAAGATGTGGAAGATGCAAAAGTGAATGCAGTGCGTATTAAATACCCCGTTATTTTGAAAGCAACAGCCGGTGGTGGGGGTAAAGGAATGCGGATCGTTTGGAAAGAAGAAGACCTTCAAGAAGCATGGGATTCCGCCCGTCAAGAGGCTGCTGCAGCGTTCGGAAATGACGGAGTTTATATGGAGAAGTTCATTGAAGAACCGCGTCATATAGAAATTCAAATTGCTGGTGATCGATACGGAAATGCGTGTCACCTCTCCGAGAGAGACTGCTCCATTCAACGAAGACATCAAAAATTAGTAGAAGAAACTCCATCTCCATTTATGACCCCAGAACTCAGGGATAAAATGGGAGAAGCGGCTATAAAAGCTGCCAAAGCTGTAC
>JBJTWL010000185.1:0-29693 GCA_046081745.1 Flavobacteriales bacterium
CCCAAGCAAAATTTGTACACACTGGCAGATTTTATAATCAACAGATCGCATTAAAACTAATTGCGTATTATTTTGATTTTCTCAATGTAAACCTTAGTTTTGTAACTAGGAATTAACTTAAAATTAAAGTACCATGAAAAAAGTTTACTTTTTATTTGCTTTTGCTATTGCAACCGGAACAACTACCGCGCAAAAGCATGCATCGGAACTTGGAAAGAAAAACAAGTATGCTGAATTCGAAACTGTTGCAAAAAAATCAAACATGCATCAACCTAAAGGGGTAACAATTTGGTCCAATGACTTCTCCAATTCGGGAGATTGGACCTATGATAATACGTCTACTCCATTTTTAGATTGGGTACTAACCAATGCAGCGGACACCATTCCTGTAACTGCGTTAAACCCTGCTTTATTTACTACGGTAAATAATGGATTTGCATTTATAAATTCAGACGCTCAAGGGCAAAATGGTGCACAAAACGCCAACATGACCTATACGGGTATGATTGATTGCAGCGCCTACCTCAATGTAAGTTTAGTATTCGAAAATTCATACAGAACATACTTAGACACACGAATAATACGTGTGAGTAACAATGGCGGAACTACATGGACGGATTTTATTGTAACCGACGGTACGGAGCCAACGGCACAAAACACGGCAAATCCTGAAATCACTTCATTGAATGTATCAGCAGTGGCTGGTGGGAATGACAGTGTAATGATTCAATTAAACTACCAAGGAAATTGGGGTTGGTATTGGGCAATCGATGATATGAAACTGGTTGAGACTGATCAATATGATTTGAAATTACAGAAAATTTCATGGGGAACCGATGGTCCATTTGGTTCAAGACTTGCGTATTACCAAGTTCCTAACAATCAAGTGGCGCCTGTGAATTTTGGTGGAATTGTTCAGAACATTGGGGTTCAGAATATTGCGGATGCCGTTTACACAGCCAATATTAATGCCTTATATTCTGGACAATCTGCAGCGACAGCGGTTGCCGCTGGAACTCAAGATACGCTTTGGTGTACCACCACGTTTACCCCTGCAGCAACTAATGCTACACATTCGGTTTCATTCGGTGTCGGTTCAAGCCAAACAGAATTAGACTTAAGCAACAATACCCAGCCAAACATCAACATTCAGGTCAATAATTACATCTATGCTCGGGATAAAGATGTTATACTAGGAGGTATTTATAATTCGGGTGATGGGTTTGAGGTAGGTCCTGTGTTTGATATTTTCAATACGGCGACCTTGTACGGTATTGATGGTGTAATTAATTCAACCGCCGCTGAAGGTGCAGAGATTTTCGCCAAACTTTACTATGTAAATCCTACCACCGGTAACTTTGACTTTGTTGATGAGTCGCTTCCGTATATTATCACTGCGGCAGATTTGGGTCAAAAACACACATTTGCTCTTCAAACACCACAGTCTCTTACTGCTGGTGAGAGTTATTTGGCTATGATAGGGTCCTATGGTGACGGAGGTGCTTCAAATGACCTTGTAGTAGCCTCTGCAGGTGGCGCACCAGCTCAAACAGTTTACTACTTCGATTACACCGATCAGACGTGGTATTATACGTCTTCTCAAGTTATGGTAAGAATGAACTTCGATCAAGCAGCAGGAGTAACTACATTCCAAGAAACTGGATTTAGCATTCAACCAAACCCGGCTAACGATGAACTGAACATTATCCTAAACGAAGCTGCTCAAGGCCATGTTTCCATTTTTTCAGTAACAGGTACTGAAGTATATACTGGAAACATTCAAGGTGGAGTGCTTGGAATAAATACGCAATTCTTGGATTCTGGAATCTACTTTGTTTCCGTGAATCATGGAACGGCTCGTAAGGTTATTATTCAACATTAATAAGATCTAAGGTTAATTTAAAGCCCCGCTTTCGCGAGGCTTTTTTTATTGAATATCACCAAAACTATTTACCCAATTCTGCCAATTAACCTGCGTACCGGGGCGCACCAGTTGAAGTGTTTGTAGGCCGGCAGCTTCAGCCGCCACGAGCTCTTGCGGTATATCAGAGAGGAACAAAACCTTGTTTGCTGGAACTTGTAATTTAGCAACAATTAATTGATACGTCTTTGCATCCCTTTTCATACCTGTTGTTGTATCAAAGAAATCTGAAAAGTACGTGGTAAGATCGCCTTCAATGGAGTAACCAAAAAGTTGTTTTTGGGCAGCAATAGACCCACTTGAAAAAACAGCGAGTTTAATCCCATTATTGTACCATCGCTCAAGCGCCGGCTGAACATCGGTATATACATGACCTTTAATCGCTCCAGATTTAAATCCTTGTTCCCAAACCATTCCTTGAAAGGTTTTCAAAGGAGTTATCTTACGGTCTTCAAGCGACCAAGTGCGCAATTGCTCAAATAGCGCCGCCTTGGATGTTAGGTGGATCGATTGTTCTTCAAGTGCTATGGACTTCGTTTGCTCAAGCACCTCTTTCATTTGATCCGAATCAACGTCCAACCAAGTGTCCATGTGGGTTCTGAAATAAGGAAATAGTACATCATAGACAAAAGAAACCTCTGTGGTTGTTCCTTCGATATCGGTCAGTATCCATTCAACATCAAAATCCATCTTAAAGGTATTTTTGATCAATACCGGAACCAGTGTATTCGGGAATCCATCCGCTTTGGTCGATAAAGATGCGAATTGCTTTCACAAACGGGTTATTAGCACCCGCATCAAACCAATGTTTAGTCCCTGCGGGAACACTGATCAGGTCGCCTTTTTGGCAAAGCACATTGAAGACAGGAGCTCCTTCCAAATTAAACCAAAAGAACCCTTGTCCATCCACGAAAAAACGAATTTCATCCTCGCTGTGCGTGTGTTCCGCTAAAAATTTAGCCCGAATGGCAGGATAATTCTCTGTCCGGGAATTGATACTGATTACATCCGCTGTAAGATAACCACCTTGCTCCATAAACGGTGTTAAATCCTGCGCATACGCCGATAAAATATCCTCTTGTGTTGCCGTATCTTCAAATACTACATCGCAAGTCCATTGGTCAAAAAACACCCCATGACTTGACAGAAAAATACGAATATCATTCGGATTTTCAATAAATTGATGTTGATCTGGTATCGTTAAAATCGCCATATTTACCTTGTTAAATACCAAGAAACCTTGCACAAGTAGCTAAAGGATTCTAGAATACGTTTCGCTTCAAATAAACTGTTACCCCAGGTGTAGAATCCGTGTTTTTCGATCATAAAAACCTGATATTTCAATTCATCCATTCGGGTGGTTAGATGACCTTTTATATCTTCCATATCCTGACTGTTTGGAAATACCGGAATTTGTACCGTTCCAAGATGCGTGGTAACCCCTGGAAATCCTTTTTGTAATTCAAATCCCTCAAAGCTTAGGGCAACTTTGTGGTGCGCAATTAATAAGGGGTATACGTCATGGCTATGCAAAATCACCTTAGTTTCTGGGAACAAGCCGTAAATGGCACAATGTATACCCGTTTCGGCAGAGGGTGTCATGTGATCATAAGGTACCAAGGTATTTCCCTCTTCATTAATCGAAATAAAATCCCCGCTTGAACAAGCCGATTTGTCGATTCCAGAACGAGAAACCCAGAGCTTCCCTAAATCATCTTTGAAGGAATAATTTGTGGAGGTAGCAGGACTATGCCCTTGATGGTGTAATAAGCGAATACATTCCGCTAATTCTGTAGCAAAGACAGGAATTTCCTTCATGCATCAAAGGTAAAAGAATCGACAAGAAAAACAAAATTAGCTGAGTGCCGCCTTGACTAAGGTGGCTATCAACTTACCGTCTGCCTTACCGGATAATTTTGCGGAAAGGTGGCCCATTAATTTACCCATATCTTGCGGTCCTGAGACCCCTAAGGCAGTTATTGCTGCGTTGATTTCGGCATTGATTTCCTCTTCTGATAATTGTTTTGGCAAAAACTCTTCGATTACTTTAGCTTGAATCATCTCATCGCTTGCTAGATCCTCACGACCTTGTGCTATGTATAATTCATATGTTTCCATGCGCTGTTTATATAACTTTAAACAAATCTTCATGGCCACTTCATCGCTCACTTCACTTCCACTTCCAGAGGTTGCTTCCAGTAAAATTTTTGACTTTACATCGCGCAGCGCGGCTAAGCGATCCTTATCCTTAGCCAACATGGCTTGTTTAATGTGATCGTTTATTGTTGTAGCGATACTCATATTAATCTACGTTATCGTGGAGGTAACTATTGCTTCGTAACCCAGCATCGCCATTCTCACTACCAGAAAGTCCGAACCGACTAATATTATTTTCTTGTGAAGGACGCTCATCCTTAACCTCTACATTTCTACGAAGGTAGGCAGGCTGTGATTCATACTCTGCAATACTTTCGGCGTTCTGAATACGCGAAGTAATTTCTTGAATTTTAGAAACACGATCTTCATTTCTTCGAGCAATTTCTTCCGGTAATACCGTAGACTGAATCCGGTAACTTTTAGGTGCTTCGTCTGCTTCATCATCTAATTGATGTCGAATCACCTCCTGTTCTGCTGCTGGTTGAGCAGTTACATTTGGTGTGTTTGAAACGGGTTCCGAGGTGAAATCAAAAACAGGTTGCTCCGTTGCTTGAACTTCCCATTCTAAGGCTGGAGATTCATGCCCTGATTCTTCAGAACATTCGTCATCGAATAATTCATACTTAATTTCTTCAACCTGGTTATTCTCAGGAACCACCGGACTTTCTACTTCATTAACTGTCGAAATTTCCTCGGCTACAACAGATTCTTCAGATTTTAAATATGGTTCTTGATTTAAGGTCTCTGTCACTGAATTCGATTCGAATGGAGAAGACATTGGACTAACGATTTCTTTTTTATGTTCTTCATCCAAATCCATCAGTTTTCGTTCGGGAAGCACATAATTCACTGAATCAACCGTTGAAAAACCAGTTGCTACTAAGGTGATCGCCAAGTTATCTCCAAGGCTTGAATCATGACCATGACCCCAAATTACTTCAGCGTCTTCACCGGCTGCATCTTGAATAAAATCTGTAATGTTCATGATCTCATCCATTAAAACTTCTTTATCGCCATAGGTGATGTTCAGAAGGACATATTTAGCGCCGCAAATATCGTGGTCGTTCAATAATGGGGAATTCATGGCTGCTTTTACTGCCTCAAAGTCTCTTCCCTCTCCACTTGCCATTGCGCTTCCCATGAGGGCTCTACCGCTGTTTCTCAACACAGTATTCACATCATTAAAATCAACGTTGATAACCCCTGTATCCGCGATAACTTCTGCTATTCCTTTAGCCGCCACGGTAAGAATATTATCTGCCTTTTGAAATGCCTCTGATAGGGTTAAGCTTTTTCCGATGGTGCGCAGTTTCTCATTATTGATTACCAACAAGGTATCTACATTTTGACGTAAACGTTCAAGGCCTTCATCGGCTTGTGATCGTCGTTTTTTACCTTCAAATTCAAACGGAAGGGTCACAATACCTACTGTTAAAATGCCGAGTTCTTTCGCAACTTGGGCAATTACGGGAGCTGCACCTGTGCCTGTACCTCCGCCCATTCCAGCGGTAACAAAAACCATTTTTGTGTTTTTTGACAGAATTTCACGCAGGTCTTCAATGTTTTCAAAAGCGGCATTCATCCCAACTTCCGGTTGCATTCCTGCACCACGACCTTCTGTTAAGGTGGTACCTAACTGAATTTTAAAGGGGACTGGAGAAATATCCAAGGCTTGACGGTCTGTATTACAAACAACAAAGTCAACACCTTTAATTCCTTGATTATACATGAAATTAACGGCATTGCTACCTCCTCCACCAACACCGATTACTTTTATAATTGAATTCATATCTCTTGGGATGTCAAAAATTTCGTTCATTTTTCTTTTAATATATCTGTTAATTAATCTTCATCTTTCATGAAGAAGTTTTCTAATTTTTTAAGGTTTTCTTTAGAAAGTACTTTCGCGAAGAATGCCCCTTTTTTACGCGGATCTGCATGCCCTCGAACATCCCCTTCGTTGGAGGAGACATCTGAATAATCACCCCGTTCTTCCTGTTCAAAACCTTTTAATACCAATCCAATACCTGTCGCATAAATGGGGCTTGAAATATTTTCAATTTGATTGGTATTCGCTAGGTGTTCTGTCGGATAACCGATGCGTGTGTCTAACCCGGTAATATACTCAAACAACTGTGGAAGGTGTTTAAGCTGTGACCCTCCTCCGGTAACAACGATTCCACCTATAATTTTCTTTTCAAACCCAGAATTACGAATTTCCACACGTACTAATTCGATAATTTCTTCCATTCTTGCTTGGATAATTCCAGCCAATGTGGATAAACGAATTTCTTTTGCGTCGCGACCTTTGAGCCCGGGTATGCAAACTACTTCATGATCTTTACTCTCACTTACCAATGCGCTTCCGAAACGTACTTTTAATCGCTCAGCTTGTTTTTGCATGATTCTGCACCCCATGCGGATATCCTCTGTTATGACATTACCTCCAAAAGGTATTACCGCGGTATGACGAATTAAGCCGTCATAAAAAATGGCAACGTCTGTAGTACCACCCCCAATATCTACTAAAACTACCCCTGCCTCTTTTTCTTCATCGCTTAATACAGCATTTGCTGAAGCGATCGGTTCAAGTACAATAGAGCTAATACTCAAATCAGAGCGCTCAACACAGGTACGAATGTTTGTTACATTTGAAACATGTCCGGTAATAATGTGGAAATTAGCTTCCAATCGAACCCCGGTCATACCCACAGGATCTTTGATTCCCTGTTCATTGTCTACTATGTATTCTTGTGGTAACACCGTTATGATTTCTTCACCCGGAGTCATAACCATTGCGTACATATCATCGATCAATGCATCAATATCTTTCTGTGAAATCTCTCCTAAAACATTTTTTCGGGTATGAATTCCTCGAGTTTGCAGGCTTTTAATGTGTTGACCAGCAATACCAACATATACATTATTGATTTTCAAATTACCTGAAACTCGTTCTTGCGCTAAGGAAACAGCTTGCGTAATAGACTGAATGGTTTTGTCTATGTTTGATACTACTCCGCGCATCACTCCAAGGGATTCGCTTTTCCCCATCGAAATAATTTCAATTTTGTCGTGCTCGTTTTTTATCCCAACAAAACACGCAATTTTTGTGGTGCCTATATCTAAACCTACTACTACTTTGAGTCCTTTATTATTCATCTTTGTTCCGCTTGCGGCAAACGATTTGTCCATCATACATTAAATTAATTTCCGAATACTTATTCCATCCTTCATACGGCAAGCCTTCTTTATAAAAGATTTTCAGCCGGGTAAATTTGTCTTTAACTTGTTTCTCTGAATAAGCAGTCCCAAAAATAATTTTAAGGTCACCTACCAAGGGCGTCAACACAAAATCCCCGCTTCTTTCTAAATAAACTTGACCAATCAAAGCACCTAGCATTGGATCGTTACAAACATAATTTGAAATACGATAGATTTCATCTAGTTTTCGAATATTTTTCAAAGAATCGTTGTTAATAATTTTTATTGCATTTTGACGGTGAAGGGGTTCAGAAATCTCACCTGAAAAAAGAAGGACTTTGGCGGTATGTAAGTGTGTTTTTGAAATTGTATTACCGTCTGTATCCAGATAATAGGATTTTCCATTTTTTGCAAAAATTCGCGCCATTGGTTTCCTCAACCACACCTCTATTTTCCACTCACCGCCCAACAACTTGTAAACACGCACGTCTTTAACTTCTTCCATGGCCCTGATTCCCCGCTCTATATTCAACACCTTGAGGGACTTACTTTGCTGATTTAGCACAAACCATCGCTTCGATAAAATTCGACTGTAAAGTTCTTTTTCATTTAAAAATGCATCGGCACCATCCACATGAACAATTATCCTCGGTTCCTTCAGGGGTCGTTTTTGCTCAAATTGTATTCCAACTATCCAAAGGGAAATTATTCCAACCGAGGTTATGCTTAACAATAAAATTTTTATCCATGTCTTCATAATGCCGAATCATTAATTTGCAGCAATTCTCTTATGGGATCAACCATTCGATCAATATCTCCTGCACCAATTGTAAGCAGTACCCCGTCCATATTCGAACGTAAATATTCTAACAATTCTGAAGGATTTAAGAGGCGCTTGTTGGGGTTTTTGATCTTTTGTAATAACCAATTTGAATCAATGCCCTGAATGGGTAATTCACGCGCAGGATAAATTGGTAATAAAATCACGGAATCCAATTGTCCCAATTCATATCCAAATGCATCCCCAAAATCACGTGTTCTCGAAAATAAATGAGGTTGAAAAACCCCTGTGATTCGTTGATTTGGGTACATATGACGCACCGAGGAAATTAAGCGATTAATTTCAGTGGGATGATGCGCGTAATCGTCAATAAAAACTATATTCTTACCGGAATAAATTTTCTCAAATCTTCGTTTTATCCCTTTAAACTGTTGAAACTTATGCGCTAATTCACCCAAGTTAAGTCCTAAGCCATCACACAGTGCTAAAGCAGCCAAGGCATTTTCCACATTGTGCGAACCGTTTATCCCAATGCAAATTTGTTCAAGGGTTTCTGTAGGAGTTACCAAATCAAAGCGCGCACCTGAGGGAGTTTCCGTAATATTCCTAGCTGTATAATCTGCAGTATTGGAATTTAAGGCATACGTTTTCTTTTTACAAAGCGCATTAATGTGAAGTCCTTCTTTTAATACAAGAAACCCTAAAGGATCAACTTTCATGGCGAATTGCCTGAACCCTTCGTAGAATTTCTCTTCCGATTCGTATATATCCAAATGATCGGGGTCAATATTGGTAATAATTGATGCAAATGGCGATAAATTCAAAAAGGATCGATCATATTCATCGGCTTCAATCACCGTATATCTGGATTGTGCATTGATGAGTACATTGTTTTCAAAATTCGTAGCAATTGCGCCTAAAAACGCACTGCAACCCAAGGCTGACTCGTGGAGTAAGAATGCCAACATGGCGGAGGTAGTGGATTTTCCATGAGTTCCTGCCACACACAATCCACTGGAATTTCTGGTAATTTCACCCAAGGCTTGCGCTCGCTTTATAACCTGAAAACCTTGCAATTTGAATTGTTTATACCAACCATTTTCTGCGGATATTGCCGGGGTATAAATCACCAACATTGAATCCTTGTTGAAGCTTTGATGAGGTTGCCAAACTTCTTCATAACTTATTATTGCTCCTTCTCGAGTAAGGCTTTCCGTTAAATCACTTTTGGTTTTATCGTAACCAAAAACCTTACATCCCATCGCCAAGTAATAGCGAGCCAATGCAGACATTCCAATACCTCCAATCCCAATGAAGAAAATTACGTTTGGCTGTTTACTTGTCATGGGTTGTCAGTTGATTGCAAATTCGGACAATATCTTCGGTGGCATTGGGTAAAGCCAATTGCTTAATGGCTTCAGAGAGTGTTTTCGCCTGCGACGAGTCTGTTAAAATTTCTTGGACGGTGGACCATAACAACCCCTCAACCTTATTATCAGGGACCAAAATCGCTGCATTTCTCGTGGTTAAGGACATTGCATTTTTAGTTTGATGATCTTCAGTAACATTCGGGGAAGGCACCAGAATACATGGCTTTCCAACCAAGGTCAATTCAGAAATGGAGGTAGCCCCGGCGCGTGAAATAATCACATCAGCAACCGCATACGCTAAATCCATTCGTTCTATGAAAGGAAGCAATTTTATATGACTTGGTAGGTCAAGTTTATTATACGTCTCAAAATATCCTTTACCGCATTGCCATATCACTTGAATATCTTCGAGCCTTTTTAATTTTTCTACCGCATTGACAACCGCCAAATTGATTGAGCCTGCGCCCAATGATCCCCCCATGATAAACACGGTTTGCTTGGCGGCATCCAAGCCATAAAAATCAAAACCTTCCTGCTTGTTAGGAACCCCATGAATTAAGTCTTTCCGAACAGGATTACCCGTTAGGTGAATAACCTCTTTTGGGAAAAATCGATCCATGTCTGGATAGGCTACACAAATCGCCTTTGCTTTCTTCGCCAAGATCATGTTTGTTTTACCTGGAAATGAATTTTGTTCTTGAATTAATGTTGGAATTTTCAACCAATTAGCAACTTGCAAGGTTGGACCACTTGCATATCCGCCCACACCAATTACTAACTGAGGCTTGAAGGATTTTACTATGGAATAAGCCGAGCTAATGCTGTTCAATATTTTAAAAGGTAGGGCGGCATTTTTTAATAGGTTTTTTCTATTAAATCCTGCGATTTTTAATCCTTTGATCGGAAATCCAGCTTGAGGAACTTTTTCCATTTCCATTTTACCATGAGCACCTACAAATAAAATATCTATCCCGGGATGCTGTGTTTTTAATGCTTCTGCAATGGCAATGGCAGGATAAATATGTCCGCCAGTTCCGCCCCCTGAAATAATTATTCGATTTAATGTCATTGTGCAGGTTCTAATGATGCCTTACCAGCATTTTGTTTTACGGCAAACGATTGTACAATACCGATGGATACGCAGGCCATAATTAGGGCAGATCCTCCCATCGCAAGAAAGGGCATATTTTGACCGGTAACGGGTAATACGCCAGTACATACAAGCATATTAATAGTGGCTTGAGCGAGTAAATGCAATCCAATTGCCATGGAGACATAGGTTTCGAATAGATTATCAGATTTGAGTGCGATGCGAATGACCCTATATAAGAGCACCAGATAAAGGAAACTTAAAAATACGGCTGATAAGGCCCCAAACTCTTCAACAAAACTGGCGTAATAAAAATCCGCATATGCTTCTGGGATATATTCTTTTAACTTTCCATCACCTACCCCAGTTCCAAACCAAGACCCGGCATGTATGGCACGTCGGGCATCTAAGGCTTGTGCATTTTCAAGGACATTTTGATCGGTGGTAATATTATTCGTTAATCTGTTTTTCCAAGTTTCATATCTTGGCAAAATATTTAGGCTGGGAAGGGCAGAATGAACTCCAATAACCAATACCAATAGGCCAACTCCAACCATCCCCATGGTGAATAATTTTGAAAGAGGAACCTGTCCTATAAACAACACTGCCATGGAGAGCGCAAAAAGCAATAAAGAGGTGGAAAGGTTGTCTTTAAATATAAGTGCACATATAATAACAATTGGAAACATTAGGGGAAAAATGCCTTCTTTCCAATCGTTTAACTTATCTTTTTTACGGACCAAAAGTTTAGATAAATAAAGGAACAATGCGAGCTTAGCAAAATCAGAAGACTGAAATGTCAACCCGATAAGTGGAATCTGAACCCATCGTCCTGCACCGTTAATTTCCTTTCCAAAAAAGAAGGTAAAAATCAACAGGGCAATGGCGAAAAAGTAACTAAATTTAGCAATTTGGCTTATAAATTTTGGGTCTAATTTGTGGATAAAATAAATGCATGCAAAGCCAATTACCACATAGATCAGGTGTTTGAATAAATAGTAAAACGGGGTGCTCCCTTCCATCTTCACTAAGATGGGAACGAAACTGTACACGGTTACAATGGATAAGGCCAAGAACAAGAGTGTAATAACCCAAATTACCATATCTCCTTTGAGGTATTTAATCAAGAAATCTTTCATATTCCGTGAATTGTTTTTAAAATCAATGCTAGTTCATTGATCGAATCAATACCAAACGCTCCACACCCTGTCAACATAATAATTCCTTTTCCTGTGGTTAAACTCGGTTGTTTAAGTACTGTCGAAACGGAATCAAACACTTGAAAATCCATATTTAAAACGCGCGAATTCTTTGCTTCATCAATGAGATATATGCTCTGAACATTGGGGAATTGTGCATGGGCGGTAATAACAACAACATTAAAATAATCTACCGTACACACCCAATGAATCGGATAAGGCATCGACTCGAATGTTGAACGCAACACCGATGCTGGCGCATCTAACCATGTGAAAACGTCAAATCCGTGGTACTTACCTCTGGGCTGAACACTCGTGATTGATGCTCTAGCGAGGGTTTCATTCCGATTTTCACTTAATTCCGAGATAAAATCTCTAACCTTTTTCTCCATCTCTATAGCGCTCGAACAGCTTGCTTGAACTGATTACCTCGGTCCTCATAACTTTTGAACAAATCGAAACTTGCGCACGCAGGTGAAAGCAACACGGTTTCATTCTTTTTTGCCAATTGGAAGGCGGCTTGAACCGCTTCATTCGCGGATTTTGTTTCAACGATGTGTTGAACATGATCCGCAAACGCCTCGATAATTTTTGAATTATCTAACCCCAAGCAAACAATGGCCTTTACTTTGGCCTTTACCAAGGCGTCTAATTCTGAATAGTCATTGCCTTTATCCACTCCCCCAACAATCCAAACAGTAGGCTGTTCCATACTTTCAAGGGCATACCATGCTGAATTAATATTTGTTGCTTTGGAGTCATTGATAAACTCAATGCCGTTCACCTTCGCTACAAATTCGAGACGGTGTTCCACATTTTCAAAATCCATTAGACTTTCTCGAACAAATTCCGTTCGAATATCTAATAATCGGGCAGCGATACCTGCTGCTAATGCATTCTGTGCATTATGTTTGCCTTTCAAGGCGAGTTCATGAATTGACATAGTTGTTGTTGTTTTTATGTTTATTATTAGTTGTTCGTTTTGAATATATCCACCGAAATCAATGGTATCGATGGATGAAAAAGGGGCTTTCCTAACGGTCATTGGATGCGTAGCCATCCATGCTTTAATCACTGCATCATCCGCATTGAAAATGAAGTAATCCTCCGCCGTCATGTTTTGTAGAATCCTGAATTTTGAGGCAACGTAGCGCTCCATTTGATAATCATAGCGATCCAAATGGTCTGGAGAAATATTGGTAAGCACTGCAATATCTGCCTTAAAGGAATGCATGTCGTCGAGTTGAAACGAACTCAATTCCAAGACATACCATTCAACATCGTTCAAGGCAACCTGTTTAGCATAACTTTGGCCCACATTTCCTGCAAGGCCAACATTAAATCCTGCCTTTTTTAGGATGTGATAAATCCAAAGTGTGGTGGTCGTTTTCCCATTACTTCCGGTAATGCATATGGTTTTGCCCTTAGAAAAAGGTTTAGCAAATTCAATTTCAGAAACCACGGGGATGCCTTTAGCCCGTATGTCTTTCATGATTTGAGCAGACTCTGGAATACCGGGCGATTTCACCACGATATCAGCATTTAAGAGATGTGTTGAAGCATGCCCATTTTCTTCAAAATCAATCGCATAGGCTTTCAGTTCAGCCAACGCAGATGGTTTTATTGCTCCTGCATCCGATACAAAGACATTGTAGCCTTTAATTTTGGCTAACACTGCAGCACCGATACCACTTTCAGCAGCGCCCAATACAACGATATGTTTCCCGTCAAGATTCAATTAACGTAACTTTAAGGTGATAATGGTGACTACTGCTAATAGAATTCCAACGATCCAAAACCTAGATACGATTTTCGCTTCGTGAATTCCTTTTTTCTGAAAATGATGATGCAACGGGGCCATTAGGAAAATACGTCGTCCTTCCCCAAATCTTCGTTTTGTTATTTTAAAATAGCCAACCTGCAGCATCACGGATAAGTTTTCAATCAAAAAGACACCACACAGCACGGGTACAAGTAGTTCTTTACGAACCGAAATCGCGAAAACGGCAATGATTCCTCCCAACGCTAAGCTGCCTGTATCGCCCATGAATACTTGCGCGGGATAGGAATTATACCACAGAAATCCAATGCATGCACCCACAAAGGCAGCGATGAAGACCACTAACTCCTCAGCTTGTGGAATGTACATCACATTTAAATAATCCGCGAAGCGTGCGTTAGAACTGACGTACGCAAAAACAGCAAGTGCCAATCCAATAATTGCTGAAGTTCCAGTTGCAAGACCATCTAATCCGTCGGTCATATTTGCTCCATTCGAGACAGAAATGACAATGAAAATAACAATGGGAATAAAGAGCAACCACCCATAACTTTTATTGGAATCTCCGATTAACCAATTATAATTGAATTCATTTCCTTTAATGAAGGGAATGGTGGTAGTCATATCATCCGTGGCAATCCAGCGGTATTTATCAATATTATCTTGAACATGCTCATGAGTAACAAATTGTTCATCCGACTTCAATACATAATCCAGTGGCACTCTTTTATGAACACGAACATCATTGGAGAAGTATAAAATCGATCCAACCAAGATTCCTACGCCGATTTGACCAATTATCTTGAACCTCCCTTTAAGGCCTTCTTTATTCTTGCGAAACACTTTGATGTAATCATCTAGAAATCCAATTAACCCAAGCCAAACTGTCGCCAAGATCATTGTTATCACGTACACGTTATGGAGTTTCGCAAAAAGTAAGGTCGGCACTAAAATTGATCCAAGGATTATGAGTCCCCCCATGGTTGGCGTACCTGATTTCTCTATTTGTCCCGCCAATCCTAGATCCCTTACTGTTTCTCCGATTTGTTGTTTTCGTAAGGAATTAATCATCCGTTTACCAATGACAATGGAAAACAGCAAAGAAAAAATCAAAGCCATGGAAGCCCTGAAGGAAATGAAATCAAATAATCCTGCCCCTGGAACATTCAATTGATCTAATAACTCAAATAAATAGTAAAGCATATCTAATTGTTTTTATTAAAAAATGTTTGCGCTATTTGAAAATCATCGAAGGGATGTTTTATGCCGTTTATCTCTTGATATTTTTCATGACCTTTTCCTGCAATCAGCACCACATCACCCATACCGGCTAATAAACTTGCGGTTTGTATTGCTTGGGATCGATCTTCGATCGAGAGCACGGGCACCGCGACTGATGGATTAATTCCAGCCTGCATATCCTGCAATATTTGGGACGGGTTTTCAGTTCTCGGATTATCGGAAGTAAGTATAACCTGGGTACTAATTTTTTGAGCTATCCCAGCCATAGCTGGTCTTTTTGCCTTATCTCTATCCCCACCACACCCCACAACGGTAATGACTTTTTGGTGGTCTTTTATAAAATGACTAATGGTCTTCAGTACATTTTCAAGCGCATCAGGTGTATGCGCATAATCCACCACGACAGTTACCCCGTTAGTGCTTTTAAAAAATTGAAAGCGGCCTTCAACGGATTCTAAGGCAGAAAGTGCCGTGATTAACTCTAAAGATGGAATACCAAGCAGACGTCCAACCCCATAAACGGCGAGTAAATTATATGCATTAAATGCCCCAATGAGTTGGGTATGAACTTCAACATCATTTAGCTTCATAACCAACCCTCCGATTTCATTTTCTAGGATTAGTCCTTTAAAATCCGCCATGGTGTTGAGGGCATATGTACATTTTGATGCCCGAGTATTTTGAACCATTATCTCACCGTTGCGATCATCGCGATTCGTTAATGCAAACGCATCGGGAGCTAACATATCAAAGAATGCTTTTTTGGCTTGAATATAAGCTGCGAACGTATGATGGTAATCCAGGTGGTCGTGCGTAATGTTGGTGAAAACCGCCCCTCTAAATTGTAAGCCAAAAATTCGGTGCTGATGAACCGCATGTGAACTCACCTCCATAAAGCAATGGCTACAACCTTCATCCACCATGGTTCTCAACAGCGCATTTAAGGCTAAAGGATTGGGTGTAGTGTGGGTGGATGGAATCGTTTCATTTCCAATTTTGTTAACGACTGTGGAGAGCAATCCTGCTTTATACCCAAGTCGCAAAAACAAATGATACAATAAGGTTGCGCATGTAGTTTTACCGTTTGTTCCAGTTATACCTACCAACGTAATCTCTCGCGAAGGATTTACGTACCATTCACAGGCTAATAGAGACAACGCTTTACGGGAATCAGGAACCTCAATCTGTAGGAAATCTGAAGGAAGGCTGGTTTTGCGTTGAACAATAGCCATTCGGCAACCTTGACTATACACTTGATTCAAGAAATCATGACCATCGTTTGCAAGTCCCTCTAGCGCAATGAAAAGAGAATTTTCTTTAGCAGCTCGCGAATCAAAAACAATGTCCTGTACAAGGATAGAAGGATCCATAAATTGAATACCAAGGGCTTGAAGTAAGTGAGTTAATGCCTTCATTTCAATTCTAATTTTACCAATTGCCCTTTATGAATTTCTGTCCCTGGATTCAAGCTTTGCAACACAACGCGTCCGTACCCTTTTAGTGAAACACTAAGTCCTCTCGACTCCAAAAGATATACGGCATCTTTAGCTGTCATTCCTTTCACGTTGGGTACTCCGGATTTGTGGAGCCGCACTGCGTTAAGATGAAGGTTGTTCTTTGATGAATCTGCTTCTAACCACTTCGCACTCGAGTTTAATTGAAAGCGCACACCTAATTTTTTTAGGGCCTGAGTAAGGTCTTTATAATACCCTGCTTTCACGGAAGGAAGTTCAGGCGTCATCAATTTTCGTTCATTAATAGCCGGATGATATGTTAAGTTTGATGCATATATCTTATTGGCTATTGCCGCAAAAACAGGTCCCGCAACCAAGGCGGCGTATTTTTGTTTTTTAGGACGTGTTACCACTACAACACAGGTGTATTTTGGATTATTTGCCGGGAAATATCCTGCGAACGATGCTTGAAAATCACTTTGATTTTCGTCTACATATTGACTTTTTTCATTGAGTAATCGCGCCGTTCCGGTTTTTCCAGCTATAGAAAATTGACTTGAGGTTAATTTCTTCCCTGTACCGCGAGCCATAACCCCTTTAAGGCAATTTTGCATAATTTTTAGGGTGGCATCGGAACAGATTTTTTCCCGTATAACCACCGGCTTCATTTTCTTTATAATCTTACCGCTGCGTCGAATTTCTTTAACAAATAAAGGGCGAAGAAATTTCCCGTTATTGGCGACGGCGTTATAAAATGCACAGGTATGAAGTGGGGATTGTTGGTATTCATATCCGATAGCCATGGATGGAATAGAATACGGAGACCACCCAGCACTTCCTGGTCTGTAGAACTTTGGTCCGAGTTCACCGGGGATTTCTGTACCCAAGGGTTCCGTAAGCCCGAATTCATCCAAACGCTGTAGGAACAAGTCTGGGTCATTTCGATATGCCTTATATAGAATAAGTGCAATCACATTAGAAGATTTTTCGAATGCCTGTTGAATGGTAATGGTGCCATACCCTCTACCTTCATTCGAATCCATGAACTTTTTACGGTACACTTGATAGGAACCAACGGCGTTTACTTTATCGGTTATTTCGAATTTATTATCCTCGAGCCCCGCCATGATAGAAGCCAACTTCATGGTTGAACCCGGCACCTCTCTTAATCCAACGGCATGGTTAAACTTTTCGGAGAAACTACCGTCCTTTTCACGATCCAAGTTCACAATGGCCTTTACATGTCCCGTTGCCACTTCCATTAAAATAACCGTGCCGCTTTGGGCATCCATTTCTTTTAATTGATGTTCAAGTTCGGAGTGAGCAACTTCTTGAATGTCCTTGTCAAACGTGGTAATAACATCCGCGCCCTCAATTGGATCTTTTGTAAAACGTCCAGTTTTTTTCCAACCTGTAGTGATGCGGTGTTCAATTTCCTTTCCAGGTTCTCCTTCCAAATAGTGATGATACGCCCCTTCTAAGCCTACTTCTAGGTTCAACTCTTTCTTATAATACCCTAAGGTTCGTTTCAATAAAATGCCGTTTGGTGCTTTACGAATAATTGTTTCTTCATTATCAATGAGTCCGCCCTTCATTCGACCGAGGTTAAAAATGGGTAAACCCGCAATTCGTTTGCGCTCTTCATTCGTTACTTTTTTACGTATCAAGACATACCGTGAGCCGTTAGCACGCGCTGTTCGTATTTCATTTTCGTAGAATCGCGAGGTCTTATCCTTGTACATTTTAGCTAAGCCTTCTGCCAAATTGGATACTTCTTCATCAAAAGTTTTTTGATCTACCACTGTGGGATCCATATGAATATCATAATAGGAAACA
The DNA here is from genome assembly GCA_046081745.1 of Flavobacteriales bacterium. GTDB lineage: Bacteria > Bacteroidota > Bacteroidia > Flavobacteriales_D > Crocinitomicaceae > UBA952. Next base: position 18,032 of record JBJTWL010000185.1, read on the forward strand.
GAGGTTAATAGCGGATTTAAATTAGCATCCAAAATCTCACCCATACGCGGCGCTCGATCCTGTAGTCGAACAGGTAAATCCACTTCCTCTGTAGTCCATTGCAGCTTAAAGGTTTTATATAAGCCAACGAACATCACGAAGATGAAGCCGAAATAAAGGGCATATGCCCTAAAAACCATGGGGCCTTTATTACTACTCATTAGCACCTAGAATTTCGTTTGACTTAATGACCTTAATGGCATTTTCTGACTCTACAAGCTCTTTTTTCTTCAAGCGTTCTACCATTTTGTAGCGACGAGTTCGCTCTTCGAGTAAAGTTTTGATTTCAATATATTCTGCGGTATGCTGATCTACCTCACGTCTCGTTTCTTGAATTTCCTTAAGAACAGACTTTCCGTAATATCCTTTTGCAACGAGAACAAACAGTAAAAAGAACAGAAAGAGGATGTAACTCAAATTATTGATAACGAAGTCCTTGGTAAGAAATTCACCATTTAAAATTTGAGAAAACGCACTAGACTTCTTCGATCTTCCTGGTTTAGGCGCATCTGAAGCTGGCTTCTCATCTGTGGTATATCTGTTCTCGATCATTGCTTTTGAGCTATTCTTAATTTGGCGCTTCGAGCCCGATTATTCTTTATAATTTCATCCTCATTGGGTACAATAGGATGTCTATTCACTTCTATGAATGGCCGTTGTAGATTTCCATAAAAATCGCGGACTTCCTTTCCTTCGAAATTTCCTTTTTTGAAAAAATTTTTCACCAAGCGATCCTCAATGGAATGGTATGATATCACAGAAATTCTTCCGCCTACATGTAATAGATCTACCGCATCTTCTAACAGTTTCTTGAGGGCTCCGATTTCATCGTTCACCTCAATGCGTAAGGCCTGAAATACCTGAGCGATATATTTGTGATCTTTTCCGCGTTGGGCGAGCGGCTCGCAAAGGTTTGCAAGTTGATCTGTGAACTCAATTGCACCTTGTTGCCGAGTACTTAGAATCGTTTGAACCAATCGAAACACGTTAGGCAAATCCGTATAGGAATTAAAAATTCGGAGCAAGTCCTCTTCGGAACCCTTATTAAGTAAATGTGCCGCGGTAATGGTTGCTTTTTGATTCATTCGCATATCCAGTGGAGCTGAACTCCTAAAGCTAAACCCTCGATCTGCGATGTCAAATTGATGGGAAGATACCCCAATATCAGCAAGAATACCATCCACTTTTTTGACACCAAGCGCCAAAAGGTGGTTTTTGATAAACTTAAAATTACCGCCTATTAACTTAAAATTAGGAACAGGGAGTGCGTTATTACTTGCTTCTTCATCTTGATCAAACGCATACAAGAAACCATCCGTTGATAACTTAGATAAAATATACTGTGAGTGACCGCCTCCTCCAAAGGTAACATCTACCACAACGGAAGAAGGATTGATGGAAAGCCCATCAACACTTTCATGCAATAAAACCGGAACGTGGTATGCTTCGTTAATCTTCATTGTTACCTTCACCCATTACTTCGTTCGCTAAGTCGGCAAAGTCAGGCATATTTCCTTCGATCATCTCGAAGTACTTAACCCGATCCCAGATTTCGATGCGGTCGTTGTATGCAATGAGCATAACTTCCGACACCAAGCCAACGCGTTCCATGTGAGCGACAGGAATCAATAATCTACCCGCATTATCCAAGGTGAGCTGTTTAGCTCCCTGATGGAATAGGCGATAGAACATCCTGTTTTTAGGATTAAACAGATTGATTTTACTCAAACTTGCACTTAGCTTTTCCCATTCAGGAAGCGGATACAAGGTGAGGCAATCTTCAAACCCCTTATTCAACATAAAATCGCGCTGAGCACTAGCAGCGAGCTGCTTCCGTAACCCGGAAGGAAATAGAAACCGACCCTTTGTGTCCAGTTTCACTTCAAACTCACCAACTAAACCTGCCATAGCGTTAATAATGGGTAAAAGTAGTAGATTTCCTCCCACTTTTTACCACCAATTTTTAAATTGTTAATAACTTATTTGGTAAAATTAACGCAATCGAATCGAATAAAAAAATAATTACTAGATAAATAAAGGATTTTAGAAAAAAAGCCAAAGTGGTAATTTGTGGTAATTATTAAAAACTTACCTTTGGACATGCAAAACAAATTAGCCGGAATCGGGCTCTTGGTGATTCTTGGAGCGGTATGGGGGAGCTCTTTTACACTAATGAAATTAGGGATGGAGCCGGTTGATGAATTCCATACCCTGAATCACTTTCAAGTGGCCGGATTACGCATGGCCATAGCTGCTTTGGTTATGTTGCCGTTTGCTATTCGCTCGATCAAGTTGCTAAAGACTAAAAGTGCTCCGTATTTATTAATTGTAGGTCTATGTGGGAATTTTATACCCTCGTACCTGTTTACGTATGCCGGTACCGGGTTGAGCAGTGGATTTTGCGGCATACTTAACAGCTTCACCCCGATCTTTACCGTGATCATTGCATTAATTGCATTTAAAACCAAGGTTCATTGGTTGCAGGGGATTGGAATACTCATTGGTACAGTTGGGATCATCTCATTAATTACTTCAGGTGGCCAAATCACTTTAGTGAATAGTCCTTCCCATATTGGGGCAATTTTGATTGCCACCTTATTATATGGAATCAGTGTAAATACAATTCGGCATAAACTAAATCACATTAGCCCCCTTGAAGTTACCGCCTTGGGATTGTTTTGTATTTTACCCTTTGCGGTGGGAAGTTTCATTTTCGAGGGGACAGTAAAAGACATTGCATACAAGCCTTACGGTTGGTCTGCACTTGGATACGTAATCATATTGGGAGTTGTTGGGACCGCTATTTCAAACATTTATTTCAACCGACTAATCAAATTAACATCAGCGATATTTGCCAGTTCTGTAACCTATCTAATTCCGATTTTCGCGGTACTTTTTGGCTATATCTTGAAAGAATCGATCACATACATGCAATTCATTTCAATGCTCGTTTTGCTCTCAGGCGTATTTTTGGTTAACTTTCATGAACTACTTTTAAAAGGACTCGGAAAGAAAAAGCAATAGTTGTTTTGAAATTGAATATGAATTATTATCTTTGCACTCCTAATTTTAATTCGAGTCAAACATGTACGCAATTGTAGAGATAGCAGGGCAGCAGTTTAAAGTGCAAAAAGACCAAAAGGTATTCGTTCATCGATTAGATGCTGAAACCGGATCAAAAATGAAATTTGATCAAGTTTTATTGGTAGATAATGATGGAAAGGTTACCCTTGGCGCCCCAGCTATAGCCGGTGCAACAGTCACCGCAGAAGTCCTTGACCATGTCAAAGGAGATAAAGTAATCGTTTTCAAGAAAAAACGAAGAAAAGGTTACACCGTAAAAAATGGTCACCGCCAGCAATTTACGGCGTTGAAAATTACAGGTATTAAAGCTTAATTAACGAGATTAAAAGTTTAGATCATGGCACATAAGAAAGGAGTCGGTAGTTCCAAGAACGGTAGAGAATCGCATAGCAAGCGTTTAGGCGTGAAAATCTTCGGTGGTCAAGCCGCGATTTCAGGAAACATCATTGTTCGTCAACGTGGTACTCAACATCACCCAGGAAACAATGTTGGAATTGGTAAAGACCATACGCTATTTGCATTAACAGATGGGTTAGTTGAATTTCGTAAAAAGAAAGATAACCGCTCATTTGTTTCAATTGTTCCCTTCGAACAAGCGTAATTCGCAACATTCATACAAGATATTTAGCCCTTTCTTCGGAAGGGCTTTTTTATTTTATTTATTTTGTGACTGAAATGCTCAAATACCTAAAACAGAATATAGTCCTTGGTTTACTTTCTGGCGTCTTGCTCACGATATCTTATCCCTTTTCCGGAGGGATAACGCCGCTTGTTTTTATTGCATGGATTCCCTTGTTTGTAGTTGCACTCAGATTAAAGGAGCAAGAACGTGGGGTATTCAAGTTTTTCTTACACGGATATTTGACCACATTTGTTTTTAATTTGGGTACAACTTGGTGGATTTGGAATTCTACCGCGGGAGGTGCATTGATGGCGTTTATTTGCAATAGTTTATTAATGGCTATCGCCTTAACCATCGGCTTCGCGTTCTTTAAACGACTTAAACCCGGGTTATTCTTAGCGGGTATAGGAAACCTTTGGGTTTGCTTTGAATTCTTACACTTCAATTGGGAATTATCCTGGCCGTGGCTCACTATGGGTAATTTTTTTTCTATTCATCCATCATGGGTGCAGTGGTATGAATACACGGGAACCTTGGGCGGCAGCTTTTGGGTAATGGCTGCAAACATTCTTGGGGCCTTACTCCTTTTAAACCGGAAATCTGTGCCCTATGCCGTTGGCCTCGTTACCTTACTTGTGTTCCCTATTATAGTGTCGTTCTTACGTAAAAGAACCATAGAACAATGTAAATCCCCTACTCAATCCATTGTTATACTGCAACCCAACATTGATCCCTATACCGAAAAATTCAACACTGATCCTGCTCATCAAGTTGAATCGATGCTTAGTTTGGTACGTCCATACCTACACAATACCTTAGCGATTGGCCCAGAAACGGCGTTACAAGAGGCCTTCATAGAAAAAGATTTCCACCAAACTAGAAGTTATAAGCTATTGAACGAATCTCTATCTTCAACAAACAGTTCCCTGTTAATCGGTGCCTCTACCTTCCAACTTTTTGATCAAAAGCATTCCTCCGCGAGTAAATCCTTACCAAATGGATCATTCTATGAGTCATACAATACCGCATTGTATATGGGCGATAAGCAACAACAATTCATTCATAAATCAAAGCTCGTACTGGGCGTAGAAAAAATTCCATTTTCGCGCTGGCTTCCGTTTTTAGAGCAACTATCCATCGACAATGGCGGTACGTCTGGGTCTTTGGGTGTAGAATCGGAACCCAAGGTCTTTAAAACTAAGCATCGCTCCTTTGCCCCGATTATTTGCTACGAATCCATATACGGAGCGTTCGTGGCGGCACAATGCAAGAAAGGCGTGGAACTTTTATGCATCATTACCAATGATGGGTGGTGGGGCAACACCCCAGGACATCGGCAACATAATCAATTTGCCGCGTTGCGCGCCATTGAAACCCGAAAATATGTAGTTCGTTCTGGCAATACAGGCATCAGCTCCATTTGGAATTCTCACGGTGAATGCCTGAAACAACTTGAGTATGATACCAAAGGTGTACTTACCGCCAAGGTTCCTATGCTGCAAGGAAAGACCTTTTACGTTCAATTTGGCGATTATTTGGGATGGGTGAGTGTTCTTATATTCTTATTGCTGGTTTCGGTACGTATTAAGACTCAAAAGAAGGTGTAATAATCGCGTATAGAAACGAAACAAAAAAGGGGGGCCTTTCGGCACACCCCTTCTCCATCAATCAACATCGTATTAATACCCTGGGTTTTGAATCAGGTTTGGATTTAAAATAATGTCTGAGGTTGGAATCGGATAGAGTTCCAAATAAGGATCAATTCCAATTCCGGCTACATCACCGCCTTTAAACGGCCACACATAAGTAGAACCAGCGAACAAACCAAAACGTATTAAATCCGTTCGACGGGTTCCCTCCCATTGCATTTCACGTGCACGCTCATCAATAATATCAGATAAGGTCACTGCAGCTAAGTTATGTAGGTTATTTCCATAGGCACGTTCACGGATGGAATTCATGTATTGCAATGCAGTACCTTGATCCCCTAAACGCAAACTCGCTTCCGCCATCATCAAATACACATCTCCTAAACGGAACATCGGAAAATCAATGTCCGTATGCGGTGAATTTGCGTTGTTCGATGCGGTTGATCCGGCACTGGTTACATTTTTAAACTTCGGATTTGCATAGCCTTGCGTAAAGGTCCCTAAGGTGGTAATTTGCTTTGTTTGTCCTGCCGTGTAAAACAAGTAGCGAGAATCTTGAGTAGTATCAGCAAATTTGTTCACCAACGCTTCCGTTGCGCGCAAACCAGCCCACTTACCATTTACCCCATAATCAGCAGCCACCATAGATCCACCCAAAGAAGCACACACTAAGAAGGTTGTTCCACCCCATGTTTGTGCATATAAACCGTCATATACTACAGGGAATATAATTTCAGGAGATGTATTATTATCCGCTAAAAATAACTCTTGATAACTGTTATCTAAGGTGAAAGGTCCTGCATCAATGATTTTTTGGCAATAGTCTTTACAATCCGCCCATCGCGCTGTTCCGGTATATACTTCAGCATTCAGATACAACTTTGCCAATAGCGCTTGTGCAGCTGCTTTCGACGCATGACCATATACGACAGCGGACGCTGAAGTCAACGATGGTTCAACTGCTAAAAGTTCCGATTCTACATAGTTAAACAAATCAGACCGAGTAATGCGCTCAGGTTGGAAGGCACCAACTTGATCATTTTCATCAACAAAGGGAACGTTGCCAAACAAATCCATTGCATGATAGTAACTCAACGCACGTAAGAACCTTGCCTCGTTGCGATACATGCGAATCATTTGCTTGTCATTTTCACTGAAGCCACGTGCATCTAATTTCGCATCGCTTGATTGACCAATGAATTCGTTACATAAAGTAATTTGATAATAAATGCGATAGTACATTCCTTTTACCCAAACATTCTCTGCATTGATCTCGTTCTTAACCAATTCAGGAATTCCTGGATCATTCCATCCACAAACCGCCTCATCTGTAGGTAATTCTTGCAAATTCCAAAGTACGCGCACATAGGCAGAAAATCCCTCATCGATTCCCGCGATGTCTGCTTGTCCTGCTGGTCCTTGGTTCCCAGTCATTGAAAGACCAGAATACAATTTCGCCAACACTTTGACATAGTTGTTAGGGTCTTTGTAGACGGTTTCCGCATTTAACCCGTATTTAGGGGATTGATTTAGTTGTTTATTACATGAGAATCCCAGTAACAAGGTTCCCAATAAAGCAGTATATAAAATTGACTTTTTCATGATATTTTATTTAAAAATCAAAGGTTAAATTTAAGGTATAAACACGTGGTCTTGGATAGAAATTATTATCTACTCCTCCACCCACTTCAGGGTCTTGTCCAGAATACTTGGTAACTACAAACACGTTTTGAACCGAAAGACCCGCATTCAATCCAATTTTGTTTTTGGTGAAACCAAGTTTACCAAAATTGTATCCTACGTTGATATTATCCACACGTAAGAAGTTTGCTTTTTCTAAGTAGTGGTCAGAGAGCAATTGGTTCGTGGTAGTTTTTTGAACTTCATCTTCATAATACAATGAACTGATATTGTTTAGGTACTTTTTCGTTCCCTCTACTGCGGTAAAGGTTCCACTGTTTGAATGGATGTTGTTATAAATCGTTGCCCCCAATTCGCTACGCATAGATACCCCCGCATACCATTTTCCATATTGGAAATTCAAGGCGGTTCCAAGGAAGATTTTTGGCGCCACTTGGCCTGCATAATAACGGTCTTTCACGTTAATTACGCCATCGTTATTACGGTCAACAAAGGCATTCGTGTCTTTCCATTTATCCGTTGGTGTAATTTGACCGTCTCCATTCATGTCGATGCTTGCTTGTTGTCCTACTTCAATCAAACTTCCGTCGGTATCATATTGTTGCTCATACAAGAAATAGGTAAACGTTGGATAAGCCACTTGATGAATTAATACTTGGTTTCCAATACCTCCAGCGATACCCCCTACCAGAATACCTGGAGAATTCGGATCTTCGATTTGAGATAATTTTGTCACTTGATTGATGTTATGCGTAGCATTAATCATCCAATCCAATCGCATGTTCTTTTTTGCGATTAATCCCAAGTTCAAACTCGCTTCAATCCCCTTGTTCTCCATTCCACCCACGTTGGTAAGAATTTGATTGGTGAAGTTTGTTCCAGCCGGTACAGCTACCGTTGCAAGAAGGTCCGAAGTAAGTTTCTTATATACGTCGATGGAACCAGAGATTCGGTCTTTTAACACCCCGAAATCCAATCCGATGTTGTAGCTTGTAGTAGTTTCCCATTTCAAGTTCGCATCAAAGCCTGCAGGACGGAATACCGTGTAGTATTGTCCGCCGAACGCGTATTGCGCCGTTGGTCCACCTTCGAAGTAGTTCCCGATGTAAGCGTAATCACCGATACCATCTTGTTGACCAGTTACCCCCCATCCAGCTCGTAATTTTAACATGTTAAGGCCTTTCACGTTCTTCAGGAATTTTTCTTGGCTAATGATCCAAGCAGCAGAAGCTGCAGGGAACCAACCCCAACGTTGCGCTGGACTAAATCGTGATGAACCGTCTCGACGCATGGATACGTTCAGCACATAGCGGTCATTCAACGAATAAATAGCTCTAGCATAATAAGACAATAGCGCATTTTTCGTGTAGAACGGATTTGCTGCAGGTAATGCAATGACCGAATCTTTTGCCTGATTGTAGGTTGGGTTGTTCGGACTTGAAGTGTACCAATCTTGGTATGAGTACCCTGCCGTTACATCAAGTATTTGATTTTTTAATTGATCTCCTGAATTATAATTTGCATACGCTTCGATTAATTTATTGCCTTTGGTTTGACGGTATTGGCTGTAGCTTCCTTGAGAGAAGTAACCAGCCGCTGAAGAAGCCTGAGTCTCGGTATAACCAGTTCCTTCAGACTGATCCGTTCCGACATTTACCACTGCTTTTAGCTGCGGTAAAAACGGCATTTTGTAAGTCGCTTTTGCATTTCCAATGTATCGGTTAACCACACTTCGGTCTTCCGACTGCATGATTAATCCCAGTGGATTTCTACCTGAAAGGGTGTTTGGTTTGTTGTTATCAATCCATTCAAAATATCCACCATATTGCGTATCGTTCCCTGAATAAACCGGCTGCGTCGGGTCAAAGAAAGCGGCTCCTAATGCCCCACGGTTCGCAAAGAAAGCCCGCGATTGAACTAATTTTTGATTTACCTCCAGTTGAAGGGCCCCATCCAAAAAGCTTGGTGTCATGTTTAGACTCAAGGAGGTACGATTCATATTATCCCGCTTCAATAAGCCATTCTCATTTCTATTTCCCACTGATAAACGATACGGCAATCCTTTAATTCCTCCGGTAATTGAAATGTTATTATCTGCTACAATTGCATTCCTGAATACCTCGCGTTGCCAGTCAGTATTTGCTGTGCCTAACAAGGCTTTTTGTGCGGCCGTTCCTTTACGATTAATAAGGGCTCTCAAAGAATCTCCGGTGAGCACGTCAGCATATTTTGCTATGGTAGACAACGATGTTTTTGAATCCAACACCACTTTAACTTGATTTTGAGCTGCCGACCCTTTTTTCGTAGTAATGATAATTACCCCGTTTGCAGCACGTGAACCATAGATGGCTGTGGCCGAAGCATCCTTCAATACCACAAATGACTCAATGTCGTTTGGATTAATTAATGACAATGGATTCGCTGCTCCGGAAATACCACCATTATCTAGAGGAACTCCATCTACCACAATCAAGGGGTCGTTACTCGCATTAATGGAGGTCCCACCTCGTAAGCGTAAAGTACTCCCTGAACCTGGAGCACCGTCGTTAGAAGTAACCTTCAATCCTGCTACTTTCCCCATCAAGAGTTGTTCAGGCGTCGCCAAAGAGCCCTTTAAAAAGTTCTTTTCATTGATGATAGTAGCCGAACCGGTCAAGTCTTTTGTTCTGGTGGTACCATAACCGATAACGACAACCTCATCAGAGGTTTTTTGATTATCCCCAAAAACTAGGTTTTTAGAAACGGCTCCTCCACCAGAAATCACCACTTCAGTGGTCATATCTTCAAGACCGATTAGGCGAAGCGTCAACACATAACTTCCATCGGCCAAACCGGTGATTTCGTATGCGCCATTCACATCAGAAAAAGCAACCCCTTTCGAAGGACCATCTGCTAAAACTTTCACATCGCTTAACTTATTTCCTTTGGGGTCTTCGATAACCCCACTGATTTTTCCTGTTTGCGCTAATCCGACTACGGACAAGACCAACATTATAATCAAGGAAAAAGATCTACTCAATAATTGTCTATTCATAATCTCTTAATTTGTAGTTAGTTTTAAATAAAGTGCTTTCAAATATACTTTTTTTTTCATAATGTCATTATGACACAAAGAAATTTATGGGAATTTGATTTTCAATTTGTTATCGGTAATTAATGCATAAGGGATTTTCAAGGTTTTAGCGTTTTTATCAAATGAAATCCCAAAAGCGTATCCCAACGCATCATCGTTCTTTCTGCCGATCACACGTGGCATTTCATCCACATTATGAATCACTAAGGTTACGTTAGTTGGGAAGGGTTTGCAGGTTGGACTGAACGCTTTTACATTAATAAATGAAGCATTTCCAGAAGCCTTAGTGTAGTTAAACATATAGTTGGTGTAGCATGTGCTGGTAAAATCTTGAGGCGTTTTTCCATCATCTACAAACCAATGTCCCGAGGAAGATGTTACGCTTGGATCGTAGTAAAAGTGAATTTCTACTTCATCGTCTCGATATTGCTCTGTGGATTGAATGCCTTTTTTCGCCATGGGAATAAAAGCTCCTGCCTTTACATAAACAGGAATACGGTCTAACGTGAGGGTGTCAATACTCGGTTCGTTCCAAACCATGCGCATTCGAGTTCCCCAAAAACAGCGAGCCAAGGAAATGCTTTGTTTTGGAACTACTCGTTCATCCGTAAATAAATTAAACCAAGGATGGGCGTCTGGAAAGTCAATTTTAGCAATACGCTGTCCTTTTTCGGTAATAGGAACCACATAAATATCGGGTCCCCACATAAAAGCATCGGTGCGGTCCATGAAATCCTTACGATCTGGATATTCCATAAAAACCGGGCGCATTAAAGGCATTCCCATGGTTGAATTTTCATACGCTAGGGTGTAATTGTAGGGAAGTAAGCGATAGCGCCACTCTATGGCCTGCTTGGCCAAGGCTTTGGTTTTGGGGTCTTTAAAAATAGCTTCGCTGGCCACTTCTTGTTGAGCATGTGGACGGAAAACTGGTTGAAATACACCATATTGCAACCAACGAACATAGAGTTCTGGGTCATCGTTCGCTCCACCAAAGCCACCAAGGTCGGAATGTAAGTATCCAATTCCTTGCAACCCTGCCTGCAGGGTAAGTTCCACTTGCGGCTTTAATCCTCCCCAGGTACGATTTACGTCACCCGTCCACGGAATCATACCAAACCGTTGAGAACCTGAATACCCTGAACGCATTAAAATAAACGGACGTTTGTTCGGAAAATCTGCTTTATAGCCGTCGCTAATCAATCGAGCCCAGTCATGGCCGTAGGTGTTGTGTACGCGATTTGATCGGCCGTTGACGTGATATAATGCATCAGGATGCACCTCTGGCTCACCTAAATCCCCCCAAATTCCTTCTACCCCCATGGCAATCAACTCTTTGTAAATATTCCAGAACCACTGCTTAGTTTCGGGCTTATAAATATCCAACAGCCCCGTGTTTCCGAAATAAAAATCATAGGTGAATGGCTTTTCGCCGGTGACATCGGTACACAGCAATTTCTTGGTCGAGGTTTCCTCCCACGTTCGTGAGGTAGTTAAAATAAAGGGCTCGGTGATTAATACTGTTTTTACCCCATTGTTTTTAAAATCCGAGAT
>JBJTWL010000186.1:0-7257 GCA_046081745.1 Flavobacteriales bacterium
TGGGATGCGTAGATAGTACAAGTCTCTTGATACCCTTTGAAGATGGTCTTATTTTTTATATCCCGAATACATTTACTCCCGATGGCGATCGCTATAACAATCATTTTACCCCCATTTTTTCTTCCGGTTTTGACCCATTCAATTATCATTTACAAATCTATAACCGATGGGGAGAATTGATTTTTGAAAGCTTGAACCCTAATGTCGGTTGGGACGGTAGTTATGGTCTAAAAGGCAACCAAGTGCCCAGTGGTACGTATACGTATCGAATTCGTTTTAAAGTACTTAAAAACGATGAATATCAAGAGGTAGTTGGACACGTAAATTTAGTTAAATAATAAGTTTACAATCAATGCCCGAGCATATTAAGGAATTGTTATTAAATTTGAAGACCTAAACTAAATATGAAAAAATTACTAAACGCCATTCTTTCCGTTGTTATCAGTGTTTTCTTCTTAAGCTTCGCATTCGGTCAAGCATCAACCATAACCTTCAATTACACAGGTGCCATGCAAACATGGACCGTTCCGCCTTGTGTTTTCACCATTAACGTCATTGTTGCTGGTGCCAAGGGTGGAGGAGTAAATGGTGGTAATGGAGCCCGAATTTCTGCGCCAATTAGCGTAACTCCTGGTCAGATTCTGAATATTTATTGCGGTGGTATGGGGACTAGCGGAAATAATTCTGGGGGATGGAACGGTGGCGGTACAGGATTCGCTTCCGTACCCCAAAATGTCAATTATAATTCTTGGGGAGGCGGGGGAGCGTCTGATATCAGAATTGGAGGTACCGCGCTTGTAAATCGAGTTATTGTTGCAGGTGGCGGCGGAGGCCGAAGCGGAGGATCTTCGCCGGTTTGTGGGGGTGCATCCGGCGCTGTTCCCACCTGTAACAACGGCGCAGCAGGCTGTAATACCTATGGTCAAGGTGGTCAAGGTGGGACTCAATTTGCTGGTGGAGCCGGTGGTACACCATGGGCGGGTACGCCTCCTGGAGGATCTCCAGGTACCTTAGGCAATGGAGGCCAAGCTGGTCTTTGGCAAACAGCATCCGGTGGCGGCGGCGGCGGCGGATACTACGGCGGCGGTGGCGGTGGAAACGACGGATGTTGTACCGGAGCCAACGGCGGTGGCGGCGGTGGTGCAGGATCATCCTTAGTACCTGCGGGAGGAACGTGTTTAGCAGCAAACAATACGAATCATGGATATGTTACGATTAACTATCAAGCAGGTGGAATAAACGTTACAGCTACCAATGGCGGGCCTTACTGTGCAGGTCAAACAATTACGTTAAACGCAACGAATGGTGCAACAACCTATACCTGGACAGGACCTAATGGATTCACTTCGAATTTACAAAACCCAACTATACCTAATTCAACGCCGCAAGACAGCGGGGTATATACTTTAACCTATACCACACCAAACTGTAACGGTACAGCCACCACCTTGGTAGTGGTTAATACGCCTATCAATCCAGTATTTACCCAAATTAATCCAATTTGTCATAACGGCGCAGTGCCAGGACTACCTGCCTCTTCAAATAACGTTCCTGCACTAACAGGTACATGGTCTCCCTCGGTGATCTCTTCGGCTGCACCTGGAACATTTCCGTATGTTTTCACACCAGCTCCACAATTCTGTGCGAATACGGCAACCATGAACATTACTATATTACCGAATGAGACGCCTTCATTCACCCAAATCATGCCGTTGTGTATTAATAGTGTGCCTCCGTCCCTACCCAATCCATCTACAAACCCAACTCCGTACACTGGAACCTGGGCACCACCTACCATCACTACGGCCTCTGCAGGATTATACACCTACACGTTTACTCCAACGGCCGGACAATGTGCTGTGCCAACTACAATGGGCATAACGATATTAAACTACACAGAACCAACATTCCAGCAAATCGGGCCTTTGTGTCAATTTACTCAGGGTGTAACCCTACCTGCAAGTTCAACCAACGCGGTTCCAATTTTAGGTTCTTGGGTACCGGCTATAATAAATACAAACACCCCGGGTACCGTATTTTACAACTTTACTCCGAATCCTTTTCAATGTGCTGATTCAGCTTCCATGTACATCACGATCGATCCGCTGAATATTCCGCAATTTACCCAGATGCCTTTGGTATGTCAAGGAGATGTCCCTCCGATATTCCCTCTGGTTTCCAACAATAACCCCGGAATTGTTGGAAGTTGGAATCCACCAACCATTGATAGTTCGGCACCAGGTACATTTACTTTTAACTTCAATCCAAATCCAAATCAATGTGCTGATTCGATCACTATGAATGTTACCGTGGTACCTTCTGTTCCTCCGGTATTTCAAGCAGATACCTTAAGTGGGTGTAATCCATTGATGGTTAACTTTAGTACTGTTCCGGTACCCGGAGCAAGTTATGTTTACACATGGAATGGAACTACAATCGGTACTACACCAAGCACAGATTACATGTTTACCGCTGCTGGTTGCCATACCATTACCTTACAATATAATTTACAAGGGTGTCTTGAAACAACAACCTACACCGATTACATCTGTATGGAAAACTATCCAAATACAACCTTCACTGCGAATCCAAATGTATTGTCTTCTACCTCTGAAACCATTAATTTTACGAACACCACGTTAGGCGCAATAAGTTACCTATGGGAGTATGGTGATGGTCAAACCTCAACGGCGTTTGAAGAGCCTCATTTTTACAATGGCATTACAGAAAATATGTTGGTGAGTTTAACCGCGAGTACAGCATTAGGATGTGCTACAACGTATGAGTTATCCTTACCAGTTATTAGTGATCCAATATATTACGTTCCTAATACCTTCACACCAGACCAAGATGAGCATAACCAAACATGGTTCCCCGTATTTACAACAGGGTTTGATCCGTATAATTTCAATTTGAAAATCTACAACCGATGGGGTGAATTGATATGGGAAAGCAACAATGCTGAAGGTCGGTGGGACGGAACTTACGGATCTGATGGCAGAAAAGTACAAGCTGGTGTTTACACGTGGGTTATTAAATACTCAAACAAAGAAACCGACGAGAAGAAAGTGGTAAATGGAACCGTAAACGTACTACGATAAAGGGGAACCCGAAGGCCATAGCAACATATGAACTACAAATAAAACCGTTTTAGAACGGTTTTATTTTTTTAAAGGCTACCTGGAATATTATTTTTTACGGAAGAAAATTTTAATCGGTACCCCCGAAAAATTAAACTGCTCTCTCAACCTATTTTCAATAAATCTGCTGTATGAATCGGTAATATACTGAGGTAAATTACAAAAGAACGCGAAGGCAGGAGCATGGGTTGGAAGTTGTTGTACATACTTGATTTTCACATACTTTCCTTTTACCGCAGGGGGTGGATTATCCAAAATAATCTCCAACATTACTTCATTCAACTTGGATGTAGGAATCTTTTTAGTTCGGTTAGCGAAAACCTCCATGCAAGTTTCAATGGCTTTATGAATTCGCTGTTTTGTAATGGTGGAAGTGAAAATGATCGGCACATCGTTAAATGGCGCCAATTGTTTGCGTAAATTCTCTTCAAAATCCTTCATGGTAGTATGGTCTTTCTCCACGAGATCCCATTTATTCACCAATACAACCACTCCTTTTGAATTCTTCTCGATCATGTAGTATATAGCAAGATCTTGTTTCTGAATGCCTTCTGAGGCATCAATCATTAAGAAGCATACATCCGCATTCTCTATAGTTCGTACGGATCGCAAAACAGAATAATATTCAATATCTTCGGTTACTTTCGCTTTCTTGCGAATTCCAGCGGTATCGATTAATAAAAAATCTTGGTTAAACGCACGATATCTGGTGTGAATCGAATCTCTGGTGGTTCCAGATATATTCGTCACAATGTTGCGTTCGGAATTTGTTAAGGCATTAATCATGGAAGATTTACCTACATTCGGACGACCAACAATTGCAATTCTTGGAAGGTCATCGTGTTCCAAGACCGCCTCGTCTTCTTTATCCAAAAAGGTCACAACTTCATCCAATAAATCCCCGGTTCCTCCCCCATTTGCTGCACTTAAATCAAAAACATCCCCTAATCCGAAGGAATAAAACTCGGCAGACATTCCAATACGGTCATTCGTATCTACTTTGTTCGCAACAACCAAAATTTTCTTTTTACTCTTGCGAAGCAATTCTGCAACCAACACGTCCATTTCAGCAATTCCGGTCATTACATCAACCATGAATAAAATTACTTTGGCTTCATCGATGGCCAATTCCACTTGTTTTCTGATTTCACCCTCGAAAATATCTTCTTTGGTCGTAGCGTATCCACCGGTATCAATGACAGAAAATTTATACCCATTCCACTCCCCTTTGCCATATATCCGATCACGTGTAACACCGCTCACTTCCTTTACGATCGCATCGCGTGATTCTGTTAATCGATTAAACAAGGTTGATTTTCCGACATTCGGCCGGCCTACAATTGCAATAATGTTGCTCATTAATATCCGTATTTTTTCAATTTCGCCTCTGAGGACCTCCAGTCTTTATCCACTTTCACAAAAGTCTCAAGAAACACTTTTTTATCTAAGAATTTTTGAATGTCTATTCTTGCTTGACGTCCGATTTTCTTTAACATCTCCCCTCCTTTTCCGATAATAATTCCTTTTTGAGAGTCACGTTCCACGATAATTATAGCTCGAATTCGGATAAGATGAACAGTATCCTCATACATTTCTATTTCAATTTGCGAACTATACGGAATTTCTTTCTGACAAAAATTAAAGATCTTTTCACGAATTATTTCGGACACAAAAAACCGCATCGGCCGATCCGATAATTCATCCTTATCATAATACGGTGGGTTCTCGGGAGTTAAGGTTAGAATACGATCCCAGACGATGTCGATATTAAAGTTATGCAAGGCAGAAATCGGATAAACTTCGGCATTTGGAATTTCATTTTTCCAATATGCAATGCGTTCCGCCACCTTTTCTTGGTGGGACTTATCTACTTTATTGATTAAGCAAATTACTGGGACACTCAGTTTTTTAATGCGCTCCAGCGTCGCCTCGTGATTCATTTTTTGTTCAAGCGTGTCTGTCACAAAGAGCAATACATCCGCATCCTGAAGTGAAACTGAAACGTATTCCATCATATTCTCATGCAGCTTGTACGAAACATTAACTACTCCAGGCGTATCTGAAAAAACAATTTGATGGTCTTCATCGTTCACAATTCCCAAAATTCGATGTCGCGTAGTTTGCGCCTTCGAAGTAACGATAGAAAGCTTTTCTCCAACCAATTGATTCATCAAGGTTGACTTTCCTACATTAGGACTTCCGACAATATTTACAAAACCTGATTTATGCGCCATGGCTGCAAAGGTATGAAATTAAAGCGGGAGGACCTTAATGCATTCGCATATGTGCTGGCTTTGATTAACTTTGTAAGGTGACCGAGGACGAACAATACATACAACGATGCATAGATTTGGCCTATCTGGGACAAGGACAAGTAGCACCAAACCCCATGGTGGGTTGTGTCATCGTGAAGGATGGAGTAATTCTTGGCGAAGGGTATCATGCGTATTTTGGTGGGCCACATGCTGAAATAAATGCTATTGGGAATGTGGGAGATGATGCGGCAATACAAGGATCTACCATATACGTTTCACTGGAACCTTGCACACATTTCGGAAAAACTCCTCCTTGCACCATGGCCATTCTTGCTCTAAAACCAAAACGTGTTGTTATTGGCAGCAGGGATACCAATCCCTCCGTTGCGGGAAAGGGTATTGATCGATTAAAACGCGAAGGCATTGAGGTGGTGGAAGGAATCTTAGAAGATGAATGTAGGACCTTAAATAAACGATTTTTCACGTTCCACGAAAAGCGTCGACCGTATGTTATTCTTAAATGGGCTCAAACTCAAGATGGATTTTTAGATCGAAACCGCGAAGAAGACGAAGTCGGAATCCATTGGATTTCCAGTCCTGAAACTAAGGTTTTAGTTCATAAATGGCGATCCGAGGAACAAGGAATTTTGGTAGGTAGAAATACCATATTAAACGATAATCCCTCGTTAACGGTGCGTGAATTTAGCGGTGTAAACCCCACGCGGATTGTGATTGATAGCAATTTAAAACTGTCCAAGGATGTTGGTGTATTTTCTAACGAAGCACCGACACTCGTATTTAATCGGGTCAAAAATGCGGTTGAAGGACAAACCGAATGGATTAAAATAGCCGAAACATCGACAAAATTCATCCTAGAAGAATTATACAAACGCAATATCCTAAGTGTTCTTGTTGAAGGAGGGAGTCGTACTTTGCAGTATTTTATCATTGATAACGTATGGGATGAAGCCCGAGTTATAGTAAGCTCAACTCAATTTAAAGAAGGGATGCGAGCCCCGGTACTCACAAAAACCCCCATTCGTTCACACCCTTTTGGTCCAACGGATACCATTTACTATTACCAACGGAAATAATGGATTTACTCCTAAGTATCATTTCATCCAGCCTCATTTTTGTGCTTTTTAGATCATTCCCGGAATGGAAAATAGATACCTTGCAAGCAGTTATTGCGAACTACTTTGTAGCCTTTACCTGTGGGATTTTCCTGTTCCATGACCAAATCCCAACTAACAATGCATTACAATTGGGAATACCTTACGCTATCTTGTGTGGCGCACTTTTCATTTCACTTTTCATTCTCATGGGCTTTAGCGCTCAGAAAAATGGGGTTTCAACCACGTCTATTTCCGTGAAAATGTCCATGGCACTTTCCGTGATTTCTGTACTAATAGTAAATCAAACCTCCCTTCAATGGACCAACCTCGTTCCTTTAGTTGCAGCGATAGGAGGCGTGCTTTTAGTCTCAATTGATAAAACAGCAACGAATGCTTCTAATCGAAATATCTGGATGCTCTTCGTGTTGTTTTTTGGAAGTGCTGGGCTCGATTTAGTCTTGTATTTTGCAAAAATACAGTGGTTGCCAAACGGGTTTCATGACGGTATTTTTGCTGCGTTAGGATTTTTAATGGCGGGAATTATGGGATTAATCTATTTCATGGTCCATCGAATTCAAGGAAAGGTACGCTTCGATCGAAGAAGTTGGTTTGGTGGGATAATTTTGGGGATTCCTAATTACTTCTCGATTTATCTTTTGGTTAAATCCTACAACACCCTTGATCTTCAACCCCACCAAATTCTATCTATTGCCAACGTGGGAGTAGTTATTTTAACATCCATACTTG